>NZ_BAAFZI010000033.1:0-28027 GCF_045862175.1 Lacticaseibacillus salsurae
GTGGCCGGAATATAATGCAGGATTGGAATTGAGAAATCGTCAAAGCGCAAAAAAAATCGGCGGAAAAGAGGCAAATTCCGCCGGATTATTTTGAATATTGGCCGCCGGAATAGCGTGCCGCGCGACAATTTACCCCTGAGCACCGTTAGCGTAAGTGACTTCTATAACCAGCTTGCTGTTTCACTGGGCATTGAACCGGCGTTTCGTAAGTCTGCCAAGTTTCGTCAGATTCAAGAGCGAATTAGCGAGCTCCACGACGTGGAACACATCACGCCGGTGTTTATTTTGGACGAGGCCCAGTATCTGAGTGGCTTGATCTACAACGAGCTAGTCCTTTTGACAAACTTCGGCATGGATGCCGAGAACAAATGCTTAATCATTTTAGCTGGCTTACCTCAGCTTACCCAGTTATTACAACGGCCACAGTTTGAAGCCTTCAGGCAGCGGATCACGATCAAGTATCAAGTAGTCGGCATGGAATACGCGGATAGCCAACAGTACGTGAAGGAAAAGTTCAGTTCAGCTGGCGTTCTGGATGACATCATTACCGACGAAGCATTGAAGAACATGTTTACCAACTCAGGAGGGAGTATTCGCCGTCTAGATCAAATGATCACGAAAAGCTTGATTATTGGGGCGCAACAAGAAAAACGCCTTATCGACAACGAAGTCGTCTACCAGGCAAACGCCGAGGTGGCGCTGGGATAGCAAGTAATGGGTCGGCAGAAGCCGGCCTATTTCAATACTCCAAACCGACGGAGGGAATAATTTGCCGGATCACCAAGTTAAAAATCAAAAACGTCACATTAGTCCGGCGAAACAGAGTTGTTTCAGGCCGAAATAATGTGACGAATGGATGCCGGAATAGCGTGCCGCGCGACATGATTGACCGCGCGATTGACCATTTGGATGATGTGGAATCGATCAATTACAATTTCAGCGTTCGGAAAGAGCTTAGGAATTAGGTTAACGTACCCGGCGTTCAAGTCTACAGAGATTGTATTAACGGCTTGTCGAACTTCGAGTGGGAAGGATTCAAAGTATTCTTTTAAGGTGCGGCTTGTCCGGAGGGCAAGGATTTCACCAAGCGTGTGCGAAGTACTGTCACACCAAATAAAGCTCATCTTGTCCGTGGATTTGAATTCATCAAATGCCATGTGTGGGGGCAACCATTGCGTTTGGTAATTGTGATGTTGTTTAGCTTCGGCGTCGACGATCCGTTGGACGGTCTTATCTGAAACGAAGTAGCGACGGGCAATGTCCTTGAGTGAGATGTTGGTCATTGCCTCTGAAAGAATCATCTGTCGAACCGGTTGCGAGATCTGGCAGTTCTGCCATACATACGGAGAGTGCGCGCTAAAAGTCGTCAAACAAGCCTCACAGCGGTATCTTTGACGCTTGAGGAGAATATAAGCTGGCCGAAAGCCCGCGGATGGTGCGATAATTCTCACCTTTTGTGTTCCGTATTTCACGATTTTGTCGGCGAAGCCGCAATTAGCACAATGATCGGGTTTGTAGGTGAGACTAGCGGGATAAACAAGAGATTCTTTTCCTTTGATGAGCTGAATGTGAGAATCTTCTAGAAAAGTGATATTGGGGTCTTTGATTTCAAGGGCATTTCGGATAGACTGACTAGTGAGGGACATTATTCAATTCCTTTCTTACTTACTCGCAAGGTTGGGCAGACACGAAGAGGATGATGTCCTTTTTGTGTGCCCTGAATATACTTAAAAGATAAATGGTATAGAAAAAGGAGCCAACAGACAAGATGTCTATCAACTCCAAAAATTGTAGCACCAGATAAACTTGGGATCAAAAACCGCCAGATCTGGCGGTTTTTTGTGTTTTCATGGCTTGATCGTTGCCGCTATTGGCAGATCCGCAACGGGTTAATGGCGCGTGACTTTACAAAAAACGGCGCTGGTTTCGTTGACTTTGGCGACGACGTCAAAATCGGGATCATTTTGCAATTGGCCGAAGTTCAACACCGAGCCGTCTGCGGTGTCATCGACGCTGACTAAGAGTTTGGCGATCAGCTTCAAGTGATCAGCTTCATGGCGATGTTTGGTCATGATCTCAGCCGCTTTGGCTAAGGTATAGCCTTGATCGATAATGGTTTTGATCAACAACAATTTAGCCAAATTAGGGAAATTGAACTGTTTATTGCCGCCAGCTTCGCGGCGAAACGAGCAGATCAGGCCTTTTTTCTCCCAGTAGCGGATCTGCGTGGCAGTGGCGCCGGTGATGCGGCTGGCCTCGCCGATCCCGACTGACAGATCCAAGTCTTTGAGCTGTTTGATAAAATCTGGTCCCATGATCTCCTCCGATATGACAGATTGTCACTTTTCTGATGTATTTTCTGAAAACGTATTGACTAACGCCTAATGCCAGTGTAACATATTGTTTTGTCAATATCACATTATGTGATAAAGGAATTACGAAATCTATTAAAAAAGAGGCGGTATCTTTGTCAGTACAAGATCGACATGGTAAAGCCATCAATGTGCCTTTGATGGTCATTACACTGATCGTTGGTGTGTTTATCACTGTTTTGAACCAAACGATCCTCACCACAGCCTTTCCTACCTTAATGAAGGCTTTTGATATTTCCACCGGTACTGTTCAGTGGTTGACCACCGGCTTTATGATGGTCAATGGGATCATGATCCCAGTTTCTGCCTACTTATCTGCAAAAGTTTCCACCAAATGGTTATATATCGGCGCGATGTCGATTTTTGGGATCGGGACTTTAGTGGCCTACATTGCTGGTAACTTTCCAACGTTGCTGATCGGGCGTTTGATCCAAGCGTTGGGCGTCGGCATCACAATGCCATTGCTGCAAAACATTATGTTGAACTTGTTCCCGCCGGCTAAGCGCGGTACAGCCATGGGCTTGACCGGCTTAGCAGTCGGCGTGGCCCCAGCAATCGGCCCGACATTATCTGGTTGGGTGATCGATAATGCCGGCTGGCGGACGCTGTTTGGCATGTTGTTGCCAGTGGTCGTGGTTGTGTTGATCATGTCATTGTTCTTCGTTAAAGACGTGTTGCCAACTTCTGATCCTAAGCTTGATATCTTGTCGTTGATCGAATCAAGTTTAGGCTTTGGGGCATTGCTTTACGGCTTTTCAGAAGTTTCCAGCCGCGGCTGGGGCGATGCCGTGGTTTTAGGTAGCATCGTCGTCGGCTTGGTGATCATCGCACTGTTTGTGATGCGCCAGTTGCATCTGGAAGAACCATTTGTGCAAGTCAAAGTCTTTTCTAGCAAGATCTTTACGATCTCCACGATTTTAAGTTCTATCGCCATGATGGCCATGGTCGGTGTGGAAATGATCTTGCCGTTGTACTTGCAGATCTTACATGGCAAATCTGCGCTTGAATCAGGCTTAACACTATTGCCTGGGGCGTTGATGATGGGGGTCATGAGTCCCATCACTGGGGTCGTGTTTGATCGCATCGGCGCCAAGCGCTTGGCGCAATTAGGCTTTTTCTTATTAGCCGCTGCTACCTTGCCATTTGCCTTCATTACGGCAGATACGCCAAGTTTGTTCATTACTTTGATCTACGCGGTACGGATGTTTGGGGTATCAATGGTAATGATGCCATTGACCACTAACGGGATGAACGCTTTGCCACTGGACTTGATCCGCCACGGCACTGCGGTGAACAACACGGTGCGCCAAATCGCCAGTTCCATGACCACCGCGATCTTGGTTTCTGTGCTGTCTGATGTCACCAGCAACGCGTCACCAGCCAAGCATTTGTTGACTAGCGATCCGTTGAAATACAAGCATTTGTTCTTTAACGCCACTTTAAGTGGTTACCATGCGGCTTTTTGGTTTGCGATCGGCTTTTCGATTTTAGGTTGGGCGTTGACGTTCTTCCTCAATAAAAAAGCCGTCGCCAGCCGCGATGTCACTGCCAAGGAGGTGCACGAATGATTATTGCCACATTAATTATCGGCGTGATCGGCTTATATTTAAGCTTCATCATGATGAAGTCAGGCGTCTGGCGCGTGATCTTAAGTGCGATTTTCGGCGTGATCATGATCGGGTCGTTGTTGTTGGTCAATGCCAATGATCGCAGCCATTTCGGCATGAAAAAAGTGACCACCACCAACACCGTGACGATCACTTCTGCCAGTCCATCCAAAGCCTTGCCGTTGTTATTGCATCAAGATGTTGGCACCTCAGGCAAACGCCAAGTCTACATTTACAAAGTTGCAGGCAAAACCAGTCACACCAAAGCGGATTACTCGATCTCAAACCGAGTAGTTACAGGTACTGGCACCAAAGCCACGGTGAAATCTGAAAAAGTGGCTTGGGTGTACAAAAATGATTTCTATAAATCCTTTTTTGCCAACCAAAACAACCACAAGCTGATCAAACAAGTCAACACGATCACCATTCCTAAGACTTGGAACAGCTTATCGACCAAGCAAGCCAAAGCTTTGGCCAAACGCATGAAAGTCGCACAAAATCCAACTGCGGCACAAAAAGCGCAAATGGCTGCAGCTGTCCAACAAGCGGTGATCCAAGCGAAAATGAAAGATCCGGCAATGACCGCCGCTCAGCAACAACAAGTGATCGCCCAAGCCAAGGCCCACTTACAACAAGCCGCGATCAAAGCTGCCATCAAAGCAGTGAAAGCTGAATAACAAATAGATTCAGATAAAGCGGTTTTGGCCGCTTACACAAAAGGCTCTCCATCACGATTCCTATTGGATCGCGATGGAGAGCCTTTTGATTTGACGTGGTTTGATCAAACACAACGATGCGATTCGCTCACATTTGCTGATGTCGCCAGTTAGTTCTTTTGGTCGAGCTTGGCTTGTTTGGCTTGATCAGCCAGTCCGTAAGGCGTTAAGTAGCGGGTTTGTTTGGTGGTGCGCTTGAAATGCCAAATGGTTTTTCCCAACTTCAGATCTAAAGTTTTCCCGGCTTTGGTGTAGCTGCCAGATGCGTTGCTGTCGCCGGTTTTATTGTAAGAATATTGAGTGGCGTTCAACCCGGCATTCGCGTCTGATGCTGTGCTGAAAGTTTCTGCCAGCATTTCGCCGGTGGTGGTCAACTTGGTTTTGTTGCCAGAAGTTTTGCGGGTGATGGTTTCATAACGGCGGTAATAAGGGGAGTGGGTCAAAGTCGCCGTGGATAAGACCCCGTCATTGTCGTCGCGGTTGAGATATAGCGTCATTTCTGCAGCTTTAGTGGTTTTAGCCGTTTTACCATTGGTGGTGTAACTTTGGGCTTTATAAACACTGCCGATCGCACTAGAATCTTGGCGCTTGCCGCAACCGGCTAAGGCAAACAACACCAAAAAACCGGTAAGTGCGGCGAATAATTTGCGTTTCATGAAATGACCTCCGAATTCAATATGTCTTATTCTAACATATAACGCTTGCATTCAGGGCAAAGATGCGACTGGAGACTGAGGTCGTCATATACTCTGCAATGTATAGTATAGCCATGGACAGTCAATTGAAAAAAGGCTTGATCGAATATGGGGTGCTCGCCAGCTTGGCCGCTGGGGATTCTTATGGCTACCAATTACTCAAAAATTGTCCGCCTGACTTGGGCTTAACGCAATCGACGTTGTATCCGCTGTTGAAGCGCTTGGAGTTAGATGGGCGCGTGGCGACTTATTCGCGGCTACATAATGGGCGCACGCGCAATTATTATCATTTGACGACGCTGGGGCAACAAAGTATTGCTGACTTTGTGGCGCAATGGGCGCAAGTCGAAGCAGTGGCGAACTTTATCAAAAGGAGTTTGAAAAATGACACGCAATGATTTTTTGATGCATTTGCGCACCGGGTTAAGCGGGCATGTCGCAGCAAGCGAAGCTGATCGGTTGTGTGCTTATTATAATGAAATGATCTTGGACTTAATGGAATCTGGTCAAAGCGAAGCCCAAGCTGTTGATGCAATGGGCTCCCCGAATGAATTGGTCTATGCGGCCACCAAAGCGGCTCCAGTTTCGTCCAGTCATCACCACCGGTGGTTGTTATGGAGCTTAGTGATTTTAGGGTCACCGCTTTGGGGCAGTTTGGCTTTAGCTGCTGGCGCTATGGGTGTGGCGTTTGAGTTGCTATTATGGTCGGTGCCATTAGTAGGCGGCTTTGTGGCCGCAGGTTTTGCCATCGGTGGTAGCATGTCTGTTTTAATGAGCGTGCCAGCATTTTTCGCCGCACCGTTTTATGGGATCACCCAACTTGGGGCCGGGTTGGCATGTGTCGGCGTCGGGTTGATCGCAGGGTGGTTGACGATCACTGTGATCAAGTATTGCGCGCTAGCTCACAGCTGGGCGTTTGGCAAGTTAGCGGCGCAGTTTAGCCGGTCAAAGGAGGCATGGGCATGAAAAAGTTCCATGGGTTACGCACTGGCGCGATCTTGCTGGTGGCAGGTATTGCGATTGCTTTGATCGGGTTTGTGGCTTCGGGTTTAAATCCTCACGCCTATATACCTTATTCGGATCGTTGGTATTCTGCTTTTCATATTGGCAACTAACGTCTGCTTCGGCACATTACCAGTTGGGTAGTGTGCTTTTTGATTGTCTAAGGCGCAAAGTTGTGGCTCTAGATTGGAACGAGTATAATTAAGATATTGGGAGGTGGCAAGCATGAAAGATTACAAACGCTTATGGGCAGTGCTTTCAGTTGGGGCGGTGGCCTTGATCTTACAATTTGGGCTAGGCCAAGATTTTTGGGCGCGGATGGTGATCACCATTTTAGGTGGGGCTTTAGCAGCCTTGATGTTTGTCGATATGGTCAAAACCTTGCGCGCTGGGAATTTTGGGGTGGACTTGTTGGCCATCACCGCCATCATTGCGACTTTGGCAGTCGGCGAATATTGGGCTGCGATGATCGTGTTGCTGATGTTGACTGGCGGGGATGCGCTGGAAGACTTTGCTGCCAATAAAGCCAATAGTGATCTGCAAAGCTTGCTGGCTAATAATCCCACCTCTGCGCACAAAGTCCAAGCAAACGGACAGTATCAAGAAGTCGCCGCGGACGACTTGCAAGTTGGCGATACGATCTTGGTGCGCCCAGGAGAAGTCGTGCCAGCCGACGCGACTGTTATTTCTGGCAGCAGTGAAGTCGATGAAGCCAGCTTGACTGGTGAAGCCCGACCGATCGCCAAAACCGTTGGCGATGACGTGATGTCTGGTAGTATCAACGGGGAAGCGGCGTTGACGCTAAGCGTGGCTAAGCGCGCTAAAGATTCGCAATATCAAAGTATCGTCGCGTTAGTGGCAGAAGCTGAAAGCAAGCCGGCACATTTCGTGCGCATGGCGGATCGCTATGCGGTACCATTTACCATCGTGGCGTATGTGATCGCTGGCGTCGCGTGGTTTGTGGCCAAAGATCCGGTGCGAGCTGCGCAAGTATTAGTGGTGGCGTCGCCTTGTCCACTGATCTTAGCAGCCCCAGTGGCGATGGTATCTGGCATGAGCCGCGCTTCTCGAGAAGGCATCATCGTCAAATCTGGGACCACCTTGGAAAAGCTTGCCGCGGCTAAAACTTTTGCCTTTGATAAAACTGGGACCTTGACGCGCGGCGTGTTGACCGTCGATCAGGTGTTGCCACAACCAGGTTTTGAACAAAGCGAACTGTTAGGCTTAGCGGCAGGATGTGAGCAACAAAGTGGCCATATTTTGGCGCGGTCATTAGTCGCTTATGCCGGCGACAACCTCCCACAAGCCACTGAGGTCAACGAAGCTACTGGCTTAGGCGTTTCGGCACAAGTGAACCAGCATGCGGTCAAAGTTGGACAAGCGGCGTTTATCAAAGGGGCAAAAGCGTTGAGCCAAACGGCAGTGTATGTCGAAGTTGACGGTAACTATGCGGGGGCAGTGACGTTTTCAGATGAGTTGCGGCATGAAGCGCGCCAAACCATCAATGAGCTGCATGACCAAGGCGTGGTGGATACGGTGATGATCTCAGGAGATCAACAAGCCACCGCGGATGCCGTGGGCCAAGCGGTGGGTATCGATCATGTTTATGCCCATAAATTGCCAGCTGAAAAAATCGAAGTGTTAGAGACTTTGAAACAACGCCCAGTGGTAATGGTCGGCGACGGGGTCAATGATGCGCCGTCATTGGCTGCCGCTGACGTCGGCATCGCCATGGGGGCGCATGGCGCCACGGCTGCCAGTGAATCAGCGGATGCGGTGGTGTTACGCGATGATTTAAGTAAAGTGGCACAAGCACGCTTGATCGGCACGCAAACGTTGAAAGTCGCCAAAGAAGCTGTTTGGATCGGCATTGCGATTTGTACCGGGTTGATGCTGATCGCCGCCACTGGCGTGATCCCCACGATCATTGGGGCCTTGTTTCAAGAAGTCGTCGATACCGTCACGATTTTATACGCGTTAAAAGCCCGCAATGGCTGATCAAAAAAGTCGACTCTCGATCAATGAGAGTCGACTTTTTTGATTTAAGGTTCACTGGACGTGGTGGCAGTACTAGTACTCGTCGAATTGGGAGCTTGACTGGTGGATTGGGTTTGGCTGGTAGCGGTGCTGGTGGTTTGGTTGGTCGCCGTATGGTGATCTTCAGATGTTGTGGCATTGGTGGCGTTAACTGGGGTGTCGATTTTTTGTTCGGCGTCAGATACCACTTGTGCCGCTTCAGCAGCAAAAGCCGTGTCTTGGCCGGCAGTGACTTGTTCGACTTGCGCTTGGGCGGACTGAATGGCGGCTTTGGAGACTTGGTCGGCTTGTTGTAGCTGATTTAAGGCGTCAACGGCTTTGGCGGCTTGACCGAGATCTGATACCGGTTGTTGATAGATCTGCGTAAACACCGGCTTGGCATGTTGTAATTCTTGATAAGCACTTAAAGCCGATTCTGCGGTTTGTTGGAAACTTGTGGTTGGTGCGATCGACGCTTGGGTCGCTTGGGTCACGGAATACATTTTTGCGGCGGCAGAAAGCTCAGCGTTTGCTTTTTGTAGTTGTGCTTTTTGATTGTCGGAAAGCTGGGCCGACTTGGTTTTGCGCATTAAAGCTTTGGCTTCGGCCAACTTTTTTTCCGTGAGGTCGGTGGCAGGTAAGGTATGTGCCGAATTGCGGTATAACGTGTCCACTGCCGCTTGCGCCGAGTGCACGGTAGCGGTGGTTTGGGCGCTACGTTGATGATAGCCGTAACCCAATGCGGCGATGCTGATGATTCCTAATGCCAACGCGATGATTTTCAAACGCATGCCGACCCCTCCTTTATGATAGCCTAAGCATACACGAGGAAAATGACGGGAATGTTACATACCAATAAAAAAATCACTAAAAACTGTCGCTGAATGTGTACAGGAGATGACAGCTTGAAACAATGTCATCGCGTGCGCATAAAAAATCGGCCACTACGCTCAGTAGTGGCCGATGCTTGAAAGCTTAGTCTAATTGCGCGCCGTTTGAGGCGATCACTTGCTTGAACCAGCCAAAGGACTTCTTTGGTGTACGCTTCAAATCGCGCAACTCCGTGTTGGTGCGGTTGACGTAAACCATCCCGTAGCGTTTGTCCATGTTGCCGCTGGAACTTGGAATGTCGATCAAGCCCCAACCTAAGTACCCGATGACGTCGACCCCATCTTCAAAAATCGCGTCTTTCATGGCCTGGATGTGCACCCGGTGGTAGTCGATGCGATAGTCATCTTGGATCATTTTGGTACCATCAGAAACTTCGCGGATCCCGATGCCGTTTTCGATCGGGAACATTGGGATCTGATAGCGGCTGTATACTTTATCCAAAATGTCGCGGAAGCCCAGCGGATCAACGTTCCAATCCCATTCATTGGCTTGCGTGTAAGGGTTGTGGGCCATGCCATAATCTAAGTATAAGTTCGGTGCCGTGGTCAATGGCACTTTAGATGAGTCGATCAAGTGGCTGCGGTAATACGAAAAGGCAAAGAAGTCAGACTTCAGCTCGTCAAAGATCTTTTGGTCATCGGCAGTGAAACCAAAGTCCAAGTCATGTTTTTTGGCGTAAGTGAGGACTTCTTTGGAATAGTGGCCATGGACGAAAACATCCAATAAGTTGTTGTTCAAAAATTCGTCGATTTGGCGCGCATATTGCACATCGCGAGGATTGCTGGTTGCTGGGTAGCATTCTTCATACGCGAGCATCCCGCCGATCTTGGCTTGAGAATGCGCGTGCAAGTAGTTGGCCACGCGCGCATGTGCCAGCATCACATGATGGTTGATGGTGTAAATGGCTTTTAAGGTCGGTTCGCCATGGTCCCAACCAGAAATATGGAAAACGCCAGTGCCAAAGTATAAGTTTTGTTCGTTAAAGGTGATCCAATAAGGCACCAGATCCGCAAATTCATCTACCATGCGCTCACCGTAGCGAACAAAAGCGTCGACCACATGTCGGCTCATAAAGCCGTTATATTTTTTGGCAAGAGCTAGCGGCATGTCGAAATGATACAAACAGATCATTGGCGTGATCCCGCGCGCGATCAAAGCTTTGATCTGCTTGCGGTAAAATGCGATGCCTTCTTCGTTGAATTCGCCGTCGCCATCAGGCACCACGCGACTCCATGAGATCTGGAAGCGATAAGCGTTCATCCCCATTTGCTGCATCAAATCGAAATCTTCTTCATAACGATGGTATTCGTCGATCGTGACAGACCAGTCCATCGAATTTTCTGTGGCAGGGCGCACATCGTAAACTGATTGGCCTTTGCCGCCTTCATGAACGCCGCCTTCTGTTTGCATGCTGGAGGTTGAATTCCCCCATAAAAAGCCTTTTGGTAATGGTTGACTCATGGATATTCTCCTTTAACAAATTATTTTCCCCGGTTCAAATTGCGGTGTGGTTGACACACCTGACAACGCATACATTCTAACATATAAATTCAGCCCGGCTAACCGCTGATCTGATTTTGCCAGCAACTGTCGCAAAAAAATCAGCTGATCGCTCAGGATCAGTTGCTGGAAAGATGCGCTGAATGGAAGTAAAAGCTCATTTTTTCATCGGCATAGATCGCCTTGGAAAAGTTGAACAGCGTATTGTTTTTGGTGTAGTTCATTTGCGCCAGCGTTAAGCGCTGATCGCCTGGCTGCAAGCCCATTAAGTTGGCTTGATCAGATGCCAATGAGGTCATCGACATATAGTCATCAGAAGCGATCACGGACACGTTGAAGGTTTCAGCCAAGAAATCAAAAATCGACGAATTGATACTGTCGGTCGACAAAAACGGCACCACGCTGGTTAAATAATACGATTCTTCCAACGCGTAAATGGCGTCATCCATATACCGTAACCGAATGACGCGATACACTTCAGCGTCAGGTTCGACATTGAATTGTTTGGCCAATGCGATCGTGCCAGCTTTGGCTTTGTCGAAAGTCACGATTTTAGAAGTGGGGTGGTGGGTGCTTTTGATCAAAGGCTTGCCGGCACCGACGGACAAGTTGACGGCGTGTTCAGAATTCAACTGGACATGGTTGATGTAATACCCAGAGCCTTGCACGCGGCGCAACAACCCTTGTTGGTACACCACGTCAATGGCGCGGCGAATGGTATTGCGCGACACGCCAAAACGCGCCATCAGCTTGGCTTCAGTTGGCAGCTTGCTGGTGAACTGACCATTTGTGATCGCTTGGATCAATTGGTCGGCAATTTCGTGGTACATGCAGATCACCTTCTAATCGTACAAATTTTAGTGTTAGGTACTTGCTTAATTTGTACCCATGTATTATTATAACATTGTATTGGAAGCGCTTTAAGCTTTTCGCGCAATTTTTTTACAACCAAAGGGGAAAATTTTATGGCCAAGAAGACGATCATGTTAGTCTGTTCTGCCGGGATGTCCACCAGCTTGCTGGTGTCTAAAATGCAAAAAGCTGCGCAAGCTGATGGCATTGACGCGGATATCTTTGCAACCGCCTGCACTGATGCTGACAACAAGTTGGCAGAAAAGCAACCGGACATTTTGATGCTCGGCCCACAAGTGCGCTTCATGTTAGCAGGATTTCAACAAAAATGTCCCAACATTCCAGTTGAAGTCATCGATATGCAAGATTACGGCATGATGAACGGCGAAAAAGTGCTTCGCGAGGCGATTCGCGCCGTTGATGCCCAATAATTCAATAAAATCAAAACTTTTTGTTCACAGACTATTGTAACCGCTGTAAAATGAAGAGGCAATGCGCGTTTCCGCTTTCATATCCGGTCGGGTGTCAGAAGCACCCATAAGGACCTTTGACAACAAAGTGACTGGACGTCTCCTTGAGATCGGATGTGAAAGCGGAGGCGCGCATGCTCCCGGGCTGGTATCCCGGCGCCTCAAAGCGCGATCAAAACAATAGCGTGACGATCATTTACAAACATCTATCTAAACCCAACTCGTAGGAGGAATTTTATCATGGCAGAAGAAGAAAACGACGAAAACATGCAAGCCGTCATGGGCTTGATCATCAATGGTGGTAACGCCAAAAGCTCTGCATTTGAAGCAATCGCAGCCGCTAAAAAAGGTGACTTTGATACTGCTGCAGCCAAGCTTAAAGAAGCTGACGGTTTTTTAGTTGACGCCCATAACTCACAAACCAAAATGTTGACCGCTGAAGCTAGTGGCGAACATGCCCAAGTGACGTTATTGATGGTACACTCACAAGATCACTTGATGACTGCCATCACTTTCCGTGACTTAGCAGGCGAAATCGTGGATCTGTACAAAGCATTAGCAGCAAAGTAAACTCAATAGGTATCGACAATCGAGCCAAGACCAGTCTTGGCTCATTTTGCCATTAGCGTGATTCCTGGGGGGAACGCCACGCTAAGACAAACAAATAAGGAGAGTGGATCAGTATGACTAAAGGATTCTCTATGCCCAAAAACTTTTTGTGGGGCGGCGCAGTCGCAGCGCATCAAGTTGAAGGGGCTTGGCAAGCCGGTGGCAAAGGTGTGTCCATCGCTGATGTGATGCGCGCTGGCGCTAAAGGCGTGGCGCGGGTGGTTGACGACGCGCCCATCGATGGCAAGATCTATCCCAACCATTGGGGCATTGATTTTTACCATACCTACAAAGAAGACATCAAACTTTTTGCGGAAATGGGCTTTAAGTGTTTCCGGACCAGTATCGCTTGGACGCGGATCTTCCCGAATGGCGACGAAGCGTTACCTAACGAAGAAGGCTTGAAGTATTACGATGATTTGTTTGCCACTTGCAAGCAATATGGCATCGAGCCGATCGTCACGTTGTCCCATTTTGAAATTCCGTTACACTTGGTGAAAGCATACGGGGGCTTTCGTAGCCGCAAAGTAGTTGACGCGTTCGTTAAATTCTCTCAAGTATGTTTTGAACGTTATCATGATGTCGTCAAGTATTGGATGACTTTCAACGAGATCAACAACCAAGCGATGTGGTCTGACCCGCATCCGTTGTTGCAAAACTCTGGCTTGTTGTTGGCTGACGGCGAAAACGCTGAAGAGACGATGTTTCAGGCCGCACACTTAGAATTTGTGGCTTCAGCCAAAGCCGTGCAAATGGCCCATGTGATCGATCCGACCTTAAAAGTTGGTTCAATGATCGCCATGACGCCGATCTATCCATTGTCTGCCAAACCTAAAGACGTGATGATGGCCGAACGCGCCATGCGTTATCGCTATTACTACGGAGATGTTCAAGCATTAGGCGAATATCCAGCTTGGGTCGAAAAGTACTGGGCCCGCAAAGGCTATCATGTCGACATCACCGATGCCGATCGCGTGGCGTTAAAAGCTGGGGCCGTGGATTATGTCGGCTTCTCCTATTACAACTCACTGACTGTCGAATACAAAGAAGACAACCCGTTGTATGACTACAACGAAGCGACTTCAGTGGTGCCAAACCCTTATGTGCCGCGCTCTGATTGGGGCTGGCAAATCGACCCAGTGGGCTTGCGTTACGGCATGAACTGGATGGCTAGTCGCTGGCACAAGCCATTATTCATTGTGGAGAATGGTTACGGCGCTTATGACAAAGTCGAAGATGGTAAAGTTCATGATGACTACCGCATCGACTATTTGCGCGACCATGTAGCAGAAATGGAAAAAGCCGTTGTTGAAGATGGCATCGAACTTTGGGGCTACACACCTTGGAGCGGGATCGATATCATTTCGGCTTCTACTGGTGAAATGAAGAAGCGTTACGGCTTGATCTATGTGGATCAAGACGATGAAGGCAAAGGATCCGGCAAGCGCATCAAAAAAGATTCCTTTGACTGGTATAAAAAAGTCATCGCCTCAAACGGTGAAGACTTATAAGTTTGTCGACGGCTGAAACATCAGTGTTTTAGCCAAACACACAAGCGCCCATGTCCCACGATTGTTTGAATCGCGGAACATGGGCGTTTGTGTGTCTTGGTGTTTGTCGATGGCAGTCATCCAGCACTTGCATGAGTTATTGGTGGTCGCGTTTCAAGGCGGTCAACGCGGATTCATGGATCGCACTTAACAAGCGTTGCAGTTGCGCTTCGGTTTCCAGATCGTCCCAATCCAGCAGGCGTGCCATTTCGGCCACTACTGGGCCGGCGAGGTCGTCGATGGTGTCAGCGTGAAATAAGATCGCATTGGTGCGTCGCAAGAGATAATCCACTGGCGTCAACGCCATTTCTTCTTGCACGCTGTAACGCAAGCTGACCGTTTCGCCTAAACTCAAACCAGGAGCAGCGCCGTCTTGGGCATAGCGCAGCACCCGCCCAATGTTTGAGCCGAAGCGTTGGGCCAATTGATGCGCTTGCGTGCGGGTGATGCCAGCATCTTCTGCCAATCTGGCGAAGTAATCCAAAGAATCCAACACCGTGCTAGGATCAAAATGGCCGCCAGAAACTTGCAAGCGGGTGGAATCGATTTGGCTGGTGTGCACGCCAAATTCGACCAATAAGCGCTCGCGGATCTCAGTGATCGCCGATTCTGCCATTTTGCGATAATCGGTGAGCTTCCCGCCAGCGATCGTCAACATCCCATCAGTGTCTGTGAGCACTTCATACCCGCGCGATACCGTTGAAGGTGAAGCTTGCTTTTGGGCGAGGCTTGATACCACCGCTTCAACTTGTTTTCGCGTCGCTTGGCCTTGTTCAATGCGTTTGACGATTTCCACTAAAGGATCCAAGTCCATAGCAGTGGCAGGAGTCGGTGGAGCCAACAATGGCCGCAAGCCTGCCCAGCTGGCTTCGATATCTGCCAAACTGACTTGGGCTTGCAAAAAGCGGGTGTTGATCACGTGAAGCAAGTAGTCGACGTCTTCGGCAGTCACAGTCGGATGCGCCAAGTCGCCGTGATAATCCGTATCCGTGGTACCAAAATAGGTTTTGCCAGCTTTGGGGATGACAAAGATCATGCGTCCGTCTTGCAACCCAGAATCAAAGTAAAGCGGCTGGGGCACAAACAACACCGAATCATCGACGACTAAATGCACGCCTTTGGTCGGTCGCAATAGCGGCTGATCTTCAGCTGGTCGTAAGCGATCAGCCCAAGGTCCGGTGGTGTTGAGGAGCATTTTGGCGTGGATGGTGAACACTTCGCCAGATAAATGATCATGGACTTTGACGCCGATAGCCTTGCCGCGCTCGTCATGCACCAGCGCCACCACTTCTAAGTGACTGGCGATCAAAGCCCCAAGTTCGGCAGCTTCTTTGATATTTTCGATCACCAAACGGGCGTCGTTGTTGACGTAATCCAAATACACGCCGCTACCCACTAAATGATCTTCAGCCAGATTTGGCACCCGCGCTAAGGTGGCGGCGCGATCTAACATATAGTGGGCGTATTGGCTTTGTTGCAAGTTGGCCAAGCGGTCATATAGATCCATTGCTAGTTCTGCGGCAAAAAGATCAAATGTGGCACCGGGTTCTTGATAGATCGGCATCAACATCGGCGCCGGATGCGGAATGTGCGGGGCGATGTTGGCCACACGGGCACGTTCTTGAACGGTATCGGACACGACTTTGACGTCAAAAGTTTTCAAATACCGGATCCCGCCATGCACAAGTTTGGTTGAGCGTGAGCTGGTGCCACTGCCAAAATCGCCCATTTCGACCAAACCGGTATTGATCCCTGAAGCGATACTTTGCAAAGCTGCACCGGCGCCTGTGATCCCGCCGCCGATGATCAACAGATCCAAATGGGTCGTTTTAAGTTGCGCGATCGTGGTACGTCTGGTTTGTGCGGAAAATGTCATGATGACCTCCATGTTGGTTGACTTCAGGCAACATTACGATCATTGGGTGACAGGCGTACTGAATGGGGACTAGTGTTTAAACACCATGGTGGCTTTAACGGCTTGTTGCCAGCCTGAATATAAATACGCGCGGCGGGTGGCGTCCATTTGCGGCTCGAAGCGCTTGGCAGCCGCGGCGATTTGTTTTAATTCATCTGTATTTTGCCAAAAACCCACGGCCAACCCCGCTAAAAAGGCGGCGCCCATAGCAGTGGTTTCCAAGTTAGCGGCGCGTTCGATCGGCGTATCGATGATGTCAGCTTGAAATTGCATCAAGTAGTCATTTTTAGCGGCACCGCCATCCACACGTAGCGCAGGGATCGCAATGCCAGTATCGCGTTCCATGGTGTCGATGACGTCGCGGGTTTGATAGGCCAAACTTTGCAAGGTGGCCTTAATGAAATCGTCACGGGTGGTACCGCGCGTGATGCCAAACACCGCACCGCGGGCGTCAGCGTCCCAATATGGTGCGCCTAAGCCGGTGAACGCCGGCACCACATATACTTCATCTTGCGACTTGGAAGCGCGCGCCGCCGCTTCTGATTGCGGCGCTGATTCGACCAATTGCATCGCGTCGCGTAGCCATTGGATCGCACTGCCGGCCACAAAAATCGATCCTTCTAAGGCATAATGGACTTCACCATCAATGCCGTAGCCGATCGTCGTTAACAAATTGTTTGCGGACATGATCGGTTCAACCCCGGTGTTCATCACGATAAATGCGCCAGTGCCGTAAGTGTTTTTCACCATCCCAGGTGCTAATGCCAATTGGCCAAATAAGGCGGCTTGTTGATCGCCTGCCATGCCGGCGATCGGCACGCCTGAGCCATAGAAGTGATAATCTGCCGTCATGCCATAAACTTCTGAGTTGCTGTGGACTTCTGGTAACATGACTTTGGGGATGTTTAAGATCTTCAAGATCTCATCATCCCATTGCAAGGTGTGAATATTAAACAACATTGTGCGGCTGGCATTGGTGTAATCAGTCACGTGAAAAGCCCCGCCAGACAGCTTCCAAGACACCCAAGTATCAATGGTGCCAAATAACAACTCGCCGCGTTCAGCCCGTTCTTGTGCGCCTTTGACATGGTCTAAGATCCAGCGAATCTTGGTGGCAGAAAAATATGCATCGATCAACAAGCCAGTGTGGGCATGGATCAAGTCGCCATAGCCATCTTTTTTCAGTTGGGTGGCGATGTCGTTGGTTTGCCGCGATTGCCACACAATGGCGTTATAAATCGGTAAGCCGGTTTGCTTATCCCATACCACCGTGGTTTCGCGCTGATTGGTAATGCCCACACCTTTGATCTGGTTGGGTTGGATCTTAGAATCAATGAAGGCAGTGGCGATCGTTGACAACACCGCGTTCCAAATTTCATTGGCGTTGTGTTCGACCCAGCCTGGCTGGGGGAAATATTGCGGGAACTCGCGCTGCGCATCAGCCACCTTTTTGCCGCTGTGGTCAATGATCAACGCCCGAGTACTGGTGGTGCCTTCATCAATGGCAAGAATATATTCGTTTGCCATAATTGCCTCCTTGAGGGGATGTTTTGTTTACAAAAAAAGTTTCAGCATAACGCTTACATTGGTATGATACCGCGATGCGGCGCAGGCGTCTAATAAACTGCTAGAGAAATGGCGCTAAAGGGTGAAGGCGAGTCGGCCTTTTGACTGATGCAAGCGTTTTGCCAAGCTGGTAAGCTGATCATTGTAGGGGGTGGGCAGATGAAAGCGTGGCAAAAAAAGCTGTTATCGATCTTGGTCGTCATTGGCTTGGGATTTTGTGTGACCCCTTTGTTGACGCATGATCAAACCACCACTGCCGCCCAAGTTTTGGATCTGGTGAACCCAGTGGTCCCAGAAGAAACGGTTTATGTCTCAACGAGAAATTCTGCGGTGCAATGGCATGCCAATAATCACGGTGGCTTAGATTATCGCTATGAAGTCACTAGCTACACTGCCCAAGGCAGGGCTCGCAAGCTTGAACTTGATGCCAGCGACAAGCCTTTGGATGCGAATACTTATTTGGCGGTGGTCACCAAAGGTCAAACCGTCTTGCGCTGGCATGCGGTTAAACGCGCCCAAGTGCCAGCAAGTGCATTAAGACATCTCATGTATTAACGGTTGCCGCATTGGTTTGCGGCGAACGCAAATAACCCGCTGATCAGCGGGTTATTTATTTGCACTGGAAACAAAAACAGGCAAGCATTTGCCCACCTGTTTGTTTTGTATGTTTAATAAACGAAATCGAGAATGATCCAGCCCATGACCCCTAAAATCGCCAAACCTAAGAAGTTCAACGCAGAAAAGCCAATGAAGAACCTGCCGGAATCTTTGTTGCCAAATTCGGTGTATTGCTTAAATACCAGCAAGTTGCACATCGAGCCAACCACTGTGCCTAAGCCACCGATGTTAGAACCTAAGAACAACGCTGCTTGGTAGTTGGTAAACTTGGCGATCAACACAGTCGATGGAACGTTTGAAATGATCTGACTGGAGAACATCGACGTTAAGAACACGCTGTGAGAGGTTGCCATCAAACCAGAGATCAACGTGACGACCCAAGGCAACTGGCGCAAAACTGACACGATCACGAAGAAGCCACCGAAAGTCAGCACCACCGCATAATCGACATCGCCCATGATCTTGGGATTAAAGGCTAACGCCAAAGCAATCGCCGCAATGGCCCCGACCCAGCTAGGGATCATTTCCAACACCCCGCCGAAAATGATCAAGGCAACGACCACGGTAATGATCGTCGGGCGCGTTTGCACATGGATATCTTCAGCCGGCACGTTTGGCAACGGCGTGGACTTAATAAACATGGTAAACAACGTGATCAACAACAAACTGGCGATCAACAATGGGATTGACCAAGTGAAGAATGTGGTGACATTAATGCCGTAATGGTTCATCAAAAAGATGTTATGCGTGTTGCCAAAAGGCGTAAAGGCGGAGCCAAAATTAGCCGCCATGCCGATCAAGGTGACCGGTAAAATCTCAGGTAGCTTGAACTTCTTGGCAATGCGCAAATACAGTGGCACCAGCGTCAACACCGTGACATCATTGGTCAAAAACATTCCGGCGACGATCGCCAACAGCACAAACAGCCAAGTGAGCTGGCGATTGGTGGTCGCACGGGCGGTCAAACGATAAGCGAAATAATCCAGAATATGTAGATACTCGAAGATCTGGATGACTGTCATCATCCCAAGGATCGAGAACAAAGTGGAAAAATTGATATCCGCTAACTTTGGCCTGGCGAAGAACAGACTGAGCACCACTAAGGCTGCGGTGATTTGTAACACGCGGTCTTTGGCGATGTTTTTAATTACGGTCATGAATTAACCCTCTCCAAAAAATGACTCAACATTCCTATTTTGCGCTAAAACCCGAACGGGCACAACACTACTTGTGTAAAATCCATGTAAACATATTGCCTGTCATATTTACAATCGGAAGTTTGGTATACTAAAACGGATAGGAGCGTGAGGTTTTGAACATTAAAATTCTGGCAGTGGGCAAGCTCAAAGAGAAATATTTTAAAGATGGCATCGCTGAATACAAAAAGCGCATGAGCAAATTCGCCAAAGTCGAACTCATCGAAGTCCCAGACGAAAAAGCCCCGGAATCCTTATCTGAGGCCGAAATGATGCAAGTCAAAGAAGCAGAAGGGCAGCGGCTGTTAAGCAAGATCAAAGACCGCGATTGGGTGATTGCCTTGGCTATCGAAGGCAAACAGCGCTCTTCAGAAGCTTTTGCCAAAGAAATCGATCAGTTGGCCACTTATGGTCATTCCGATATCGATTTTGTGATCGGTGGATCGCTAGGTTTATCGCCGGCAGTCATGAAACGTGCCGACAATACGTTATCGTTTGGCAAGTTGACCATGCCGCATCAGTTGATGCGCTTGGTATTGATCGAGCAGATCTACCGCGCATTTATGATCAATATTGGCAGTCCGTATCACAAGTGATGGGATATTCCTGATGGGCTAACGTTGGAAGAAATTGAAGATGGGCTGACTGCTGTTCGAAATCCAACTTTGATTCATATTCTGGACAAGATGAACTATATTGAAAACTATGGTACTGGAATTCGGCGGATGTATCGTGCCTATCAGGATAGCTCTAAAACGTTAACGTTTGAAGTGCGCGAGAACTCGTTTAAGGTGATCTTACCCAATCAAAATTATCAGGTATCAGTTGTTTCTGAAGAAGATGATGAGCACAAGACGCCAGCAGCCGTCTCATCCAATCAAGCAATGATTTTAGAAACACTCAAGCAAGCAAGTCAACCGTTAAGACGTGTAGAAATTCAAGATCACACTAAACTTACGCGTGATCAAGTGATGTATGCACTGCATCAGTTGGCAAGCAGTCAACAAATTGAAATTGTCGGGGCCTCGGTCAATACGAAATATCGCATTCATAAGTCGTGAAGGAAAAGCGAGGGAAAAGCGTAGGAGATTTTCCTACGCTTTTCCCTCGCTAATTGAAACACGATTTGTGTATAATCGCATGAAGAGCCGATACGCAAGTCCTTATCACAAGTGATGCGGTTAAAGGTGTGGCAGCTATCGTCGTCATTTGGAATGAAGCTGTTGAAGCCGAAAACGTTGGTTAAATAACACCGAGTCAGTGGCGGTGTATGTTGTTTCAGGTTCACTGCTGGTGAGACGAATACGTCCGTCGCATAAGTGGTATGGGTAATGAACCTTGGCATGACGTAGCTTAAACAAACAGAGTATTCATCACAGATGCAACCGCATCAATATAAATGATAGCAATTTCAAGCACGCGATATGTGACGAAATTGTTCGTTGTTTTGTAGGTTTTCAGTTGTTACTATCAGCATTAGTAATGGCCCGATGATGGTGCATGGGGATGCGAAAAGGGTGAACAAATGAAATTCATTGGTCGGGGGTTCGCAGTGCTTTTGTTGTCAGCACTGATTGCAGTGATTTTGCCGGCAGGCTACTTCTTGATCGACTTCTTTATCCTACGAGCACCTTTAGCAGATGACAGACAGAGCTTTCTAATTGGATTTGGCCTGTTTTTTGTGGTCACGCTTGTTCAGATGATTCGAATGGCAGTAAAGAAGGATTAAGTGACGATGCTAGAGAAACTAGCGTGACGTCATCATAGTCGAGACGTACGCTTAGGAGGTCAACCATGTTTGAGCAAACATTACGTCAAACCAGGCAACAACGCGGTATGACACAGCAACAACTGGCGGAGCGGCTGTTTGTCTCTAGGCAAACCGTATCCAGTTGGGAAACTGGCCGAAACCTCCCTAACCTTGAGACGCTGGCTGGACTTGCTGAATTGTTGGACGTCTCGACGGACTACTTGTTGGGGCGACGGACCAATGACGTCGAGAAGCAAAAGTTGGCCTGCTTGCCAACGGCGGTGGCGATTGCCGTCACTATCCGGTTGGTGATTTCGACAACTGCTGAGATGTTGGTATTGTCCGATGCCATGATTGTTAGCTTACTGGTCATATTTGGCTGTGAACACAAGCCGATTAAGCAGCGATACACCCAAATGGCCTCGTTTACGGTCGGTTTGCTGATGGTTGCTTTCGCATGGGGACAAATCTTTGGAATGGATGTTGGCAATCAGCTAGCCTATGTCGTCATTGGCGCTTTGTTGACGAGCGAATCCGCGTGGCTGTTTTGCCAAGATCGATTCCGTTTGAGGAGTGGTCTCTTGAAAAATAAAGCTTGGTGGATCACCAATGTTGTACTGGGTGCGCTCGTTATTGGCGTGTTGCTAGTTGAACTATTGGTTTTTCTAGTGGCAAAGCAAATAAGTCGTCATTGATATTTCCCGGGAAATGAAGCTATCTTGCTGAAATCATAGTAAGACGCTTTTTTTGCAACTCACAGTTGCGAAGATGCACCTGTTGTTTGGTGGTGCCATGGCGGGTCATCTGGCACAATAAGGGCAAGGAGGTGGCGATGATGTTTAAGGATAACCTGGTTGCATTGAGGAAGAAGGCCGGCGTGTCACAAGAGCAGTTGGCCAATGAGTTGGGGATCAGCAGGCAGTCGGTATCTAAGTACGAATTAGGTACTGCTGAGCCAGATCTAACTCGCTTGCATCTCTTGAAGGAATTCTTTGGCGTTTCGTATGATGCGTTACTTGGTGATGACGGTGAGGTCGGGGCGAAGGTAGCAAACGCTGCTAGTGGTTGGATAACGATCCAGTCGGCAGTTGATGGTGCGGTTGCACAGTTAGGCAGTTTTCGCGTTGCAACGACCAGCGGTTTTGGGCACAAGAAAGCGCAAGCGGCAATATTAGGATATTCTGCAACGGCAGGCAGTCTTTTTGGCAAGGAGACGTTTTTGCTAGGGTATTACGCGACTAAACAAGATGCAGATAAAGAAATAGCCGCGATCCAGGTCGCAATTCAGCAAGGGGTAGCAACATACCGACTAAAGTATTGCCTACAAAACGTTAAAGCTGGATTGTTTGGTGTGTCCATTGAGTAATGTGCTTGCTTAATATTTGGCTACTGCGCCATCTTAAAACAGGAGGATATCAATCATGTCCAATCTAATGCGAGAATACCATATCAAACTCGCTGATTCTGAAAGCGAAGAAAATTTGCGTGCCGTTCTATTTGGTTATGATCGCCTGATCGATGACTTATTCGCCAAAATCAAAGAATTAGAGCCGAGTTTTGATACGCCTTCTTGGTATATCAAACATTTCCAGCTCTCGCATGATCAAGATGGCGAGATTTTTATGCACATGTATCAAAGTGACGGGGCAGTACATGATAATGCAGTTTGGTTGCAAGCGTGGTTTGCGCACAACGTTTATGAAGTGCCTTTTGAGATGGCGGAACGGATGACGCGGTCATATTTGCAAATGATCCGCGACGCGAAGAATTATAAGCACCCAGAACACCCCTGAAGTTTATGGGGATTGGTATGTTTCGTTTAGGAAACGCGCACGCTATCATTGGTATAGAAAAAGGCCAGCTCCCTTAGAGCTTGGATGATGTGCATAGGCATCACCTCGCAATGGATCGGATTTACCAACCGTTTTCAGCTTTCTGTCTGAATAGTGTCTCATGACAGGGTCGTTGAACATGGTATACAGGTTTTGGCTTATTGAAGAGTAGGTGGCAAACCGCGAGAAGAATCGATATGCAAGTCCGTATGACAAGTGATGGGGTTCGTGCTTAGGTGATCAGGCTGTTAGAATGTCAGGACACACAAAAGGGCCTTCGCGATTGCGAAGGTCCTTGATCATTGGGGCCAACAGCTGAAAACTAGTCGTCGACTTGGCCAATTTGTTCAATCAGATAGTTCTCCATACCAAGCTTTTTCATCAAGCCACAGCTTGTGCTCGGCTTCTTCGATAATGAAGTCATTAACCATCTTGTGAGTAGTATAGTCATCGGCAAATATTTGGGCGATACGGTCTAAGGCACCTGCGTTTTCGCCAATGAGGCTCTTGTAAGTAAACTCGAGTTATTCCTTGATATCTGCGAAGATCGGTAATGCTCCAGCTGCCGGTTTGGGGGTGTAGCCAAGTTCGGCTAAGCGCTTAACAATCGTCTGCGAATCTTGAAAATCTTCCATGGCTTCGTTGGCTAATAGGTCAGCAAGCTTCCCGTCGCCACGCTTACGATCTAATTCGGCATGAATGACACCTTGTTGCGCGGTTTCAAATCATGTTTATGGTAAGCTTTCTAACGCTTTCAAGCCCGTTTCGTTCAAAAGAATACCTCCGATTAGTCTGCGTGTTGAGATCCCCTCAATTATAATAAAACTATATTCTGCTAATCATTCGTCGTCAATTGCCGGGATTCAGATTGCCAGAGGGTTAACCTTGCCAGTGGGTGTGCTTGAACTGCTCGCGGCCACCGAGTTCTTCCAAGGCGAATCGAGCTGGCTGTTTGCGGTAGAAGTCTTGGTGATAGTCTTCTGCTGGGTAGAAGGGTTTGGCGGGCTCAATGCTAGTAACAATCGGCTCTTTAAAGCGGCCACTGGCGGCCAGCTTTGCTTTGGAGGCTTCAGCCACTTGCTTTTCAGTTTCTGTTTGGTAGTAGATCACTGGCCGGTAACTGTCGCCGCGATCTTGGAACTGACCCATGGCATCGGTAGGATCGGTTTGTTGCCAGTAGATCTCGACTAGTTGCGCATAGCTGATCACAGCGGGATCATAAGTGATTTCGACCGCTTCGGTGTGGCCGGTCAAGTGGCTGGCCACTTGCTCATAGGTCGGGTTTGCGACATGGCCGCCGGTGTAACCCGAAACGACGCGAATGATCCCAGGTTGCTGATCGAAAGGCTTGACCATGCACCAAAAACATCCCCCAGCAAATACTGCGGAAGCTTTTGCCATTATTTTTCCCCCTCAAACAAGGCAAGGTATTGCCCATAGCCTTGAGCCTCGAGCTGACTTTGCGGCACGAACCGCAAAGCGGCACCGTTGATGCAGTAACGAAGCCCGCCACGATCTTGCGGACCATCGGTGAAGACGTGCCCCAAGTGCGAGTCAGCTTCTTTGCTACGGACTTCGGTGCGTTCCATCAGCAGGCGGTGGTCTCATTTTTCAGTCAACTTGGCGATAGGTTTAGTGAAAGACGGCCAGCCACAGCCAGCATCGTATTTATCTTGCGACGAAAAAAGTGGCTCACCAGACACAATGTCAACGTAAATTCCTGGTTCGTAAAAGTCATCCAAGTCACTGGAAAAGGGTCTTTCAGTGGCGGCTTTTTGGGTCACGGCATATTGCTGCTTGGTCAGTTTCTGGCGTAATGCGGCATCATTTTTTTCCATATCGACAACCTCGGTTTCTTGCTGACTTAGATTGAAATCACAAATGACCTGATGGTGTTGCGATCGATCGCTTAAGTTTGGGCTAATTGGCACGGCCGCACACGACCGATCAAGGTAGCTTCGGTTCATCAGCCTCTTCATGTTAGTCGTGTGCGATCGAATTCAGTTTAGTCCAAAAACTAGCGTTGTGCAAGCCAATTGTGCGTAATTGGTCAACCGAGCAGTGCGACGGCGGGCGATAAAAGCCGTTTGTTTCGAAAACCTCACGCCAAATCGTGCCACTTTGGTAGTTTTTGGGAAATGGGACACGACCAATATCAATATTGGCGCAAACATCGACGCAAAGGCGCTTGGTCATTGCGTTTTGACGCAATCGTCGAATTGGCTGGACCGCGCCAATTTAAAAATTTGTCCTGTGTCGTTTTCTCAAAAACCGGTGCGTCGCACGATTTTTCAGCGGCGAAGCACGATTGCCGACCTTGTATTCCCAGCGGTTACCGCTTACACTTTGTTTAGACGAACATCGATTGCTCGTTTGAGAGAAATCAAACTGGAGGGATTCTTTTGGCAACTAAAACGGATCTAGAACGAATCGTCAATGCATCATCACAAATCGCCGTCGCGACGTTAACTGAAGATGGCACTGCGCCTGATGTGCGCATCGTGTTAGGGGTTTACGACGCCGAAAACGATTTGGTATTGTTCATGTCCAGTGGCAAAGCAGAAAAAGCCGCCGAGATCGCCGCGCACAAGCAAGCGGCTTTTGCCACACCACAATTTGGTCAAAACGACGTGATGCGCGTGCGCAAAGCGACAGTGACGAAGATCACGCCAACCCAAGCACAGCAGACATTGTATACCACTAAGTATCCGCAAACTGCTAAATACGCGGCGCATTCGGACTTCTTTGCTTTGGCTTTTGACCAAGCAGAAGTGACGATCGCAGGCACTGCCAGCACCGTTGATATGGCTGATTGAGCGCGTCATCAAGACGCAAAAACCGGCAAGTGACGCTGATCCGCGTTGCTTGCCGGTTTTTGTTTAGTGTTGATCGGTTGGTAAGGTCGGTTTGCCAAAGTAGTAACCTTGATAATACTGGATCCCCAAGCTGGCCGCGAAGTCCAAGTCTTCTTGGGTTTCGATGCCTTCTAAAATAAATTCGATCTTAGCTTTTTTGGCAGTATTGGCCCAAAAGGTCACACGTTCGTGGATCCGCGCAGTGGTTTCGTGCTTGCGCAGATTTTGCATGGCGAATTTGACGCCATCGATATAAGGCAAGACTTTTTGCACCAGTTCGTAAGAGTTGTCTGATCCCACATCATCGATGAATACACAAATGCCAGCGCTACGGTAGATCGCTGTGATCCGCCGCACCGTGGCTAAGTCAGGCACGGTGGTGATCTCAACGACCAGCTGTTCTGGCCCATAAGTGGCATTGGCAAACCCAGCCAAGGCGTTGGCGATATTGGTATCAGCAAATTGGCCAGGCGTCAAGTTGATGTTGACGCGCTTAAGGCTACTGTTGGCCAATACTTGCGTGATCAAGGCCACTTGCTTGTCGACATGGATATCAAAACGCTCCGGCAAATGCCAGTGTTCGCCGTCTTGTTGCCGTAATAGTAATTCTGCGCCCCAAGTTTTGGTGTCGGAAGCTGATGAGTGCACGATCGGCTGCGCAAAATAAGTGAGAACTGGCTCGCTGCCAGTGGCTTCAACGCCGCTGCCATACATTTGGTTGCGGCCGCGTTGCTTGCTGACACGCAAGTTATCATCAGCGCGGGCAAACGCCGAGCCGATACTGGTGTCTTCTTGTTGGGCGATGGTCAACCCAGCTGACAACGTCAAAGCAGCCGTTCCGCCAGTGACGGGAAAGCGCGTGTCGGCCACTGCTTGCAAGCAGTCAGCAACGATCGTAGCGGCTTGTTTGGTCGTCGCGCCGACAAAACCTAAGGTGAATTCTTCACCGCCAGAGCGATATAAGCGGGCATGGACATTGGCTTGTCGCACTACCGATTGAATGGTATCGGCGATCGATAACAACACCACGTTCCCAGCTAAATAACCATAACGCTGGTTAAAAGCGCTGAAGCGGTCGACGTCAATGGCGGCGACGACCATTTGTTGATGGGTGACTTGCGCCAGATCAAATAATTTGGCGATGTCGTTTTGGTTATGGGCCAATACTGACGCGGCAGTCATTTGATCATAGGCAGCCACACGCTGCATTTTGGCCGTGTTGGCATCGGCGGTGACGGTCAAACGGATATATTCTTGCACCACCAAGCCTAAGATCACGTAAGCGACCAGTTCGCGTACCCACCACCACGCGTCAAATACCCGCGGGCGAGACAGGTAAATGCCAATGATGCCAGTGACCCCCAAGGCGATCATCCCTAAATTATCCCACATTCGCCGTTGTTGCATGGTTTGACGAATCACGATCAACCCAGACAATACCGCCACCCAAACGAGATAGGCAGTGACGACTCGCCCGTCAAAAGGTTCCGCATAGCGGGTCAAATAAAACGCACAGCACAAGGCTTGGATAATGATCGTCACCCAATCACCAGTACGGACGGCGATAACGTAAAGGCTGACTAACATCAAATTCAAAAAGGCCCAATGCAGTCCAAACACATGCATTTGCGGATCGACGCGGTATTGCAAGTCTTGTAATATGTACAAGATCCACAAGTAAGCCAGTCCCGCCACCCGCACGATGCTGACGCGATGGGCGACGATAAACGGCGTCACTGCCCGGTCGTTGACCCAATACAGCAATGAAGTCATTCCTAGTGCTAAGAAAATACTAAACAGTAAGGTTGTGGTGTATGAGACACCGATCATCCAAGCAGACATGCGCTTGCCTCTTTTATGTATGAATTATAAGGTCCGTAAGAGATAAGTAGTGGCTGGTGAATAATTTGTCCAAGTTATCTGTAACAGCTCCTTAACCCGTTATCGTTGTATAATAGATGCATAGGAATTCCCGGTATTCCGTCAATCCCCATGCACTTTACACAACCCTATCG
>NZ_BAAFZI010000034.1:0-26982 GCF_045862175.1 Lacticaseibacillus salsurae
GCATCAAGACGATACCTCTTTCATTAATTGTGTAGGAACTTTAATGATAACAGGTCGTATCGACTTGGTGTTTTTTATTTTGTCTGAGTGCTAACGATAGTGGCTAACTTGATTGTAAAACGCGGGGTTCGTTTTGCTTTTGGTGGCGCTGATGGTGCTGAAGGTGCCTAAAATATGTTGGGGATCGGTGGTGAGGTCATAATGCGGTTTGTAGGCGGCGACCACCATCGCTTGGCCAAAAATCGCCCCGGCAAATTGTGCCAGCAAGTAAGGCAAGACTTCATCCCATGGAAACATGCCAGACACCGCCAACCCGATGGTGAATGCCGGGTTGATGTGGTTACCTGAGATTCCGCCGATGATCATGGCTGGGATCATGACCCCAGCGCCATACCCCACTGCGATCAACATCCAGTCGGAACCGTTCCCCTTGGTCCCTTTTAAATCAACATTTGCTACTGACCCGTTACCCAGTGCCACCATGATGGCGGTGCCGATGAACTCTGCGGCCAGGCGAACTGTCAAGTCGTAAGTCATTTTGTGCCTCCAAGAATTTGTGAAAAAGTAATAGCAATATAATCTTAAGTTAATCATAGCATGAATTAAGCAGACGTAAAGTTTTAAGCATTTGGATGCGCTCACATGCGATAATGCGGTAAAATAAAGATGGAACGAGAAAAGGAGTGTTTCAATGTTGAATCAAGCAATCGACCATATGATGATCGAAAACCGCGACCATTTCATGATCCCAGGGGAAATGGTGGCCAGTGTCAACTGCGACAATTCCTTGCGCCACGCCTTTTTGGTGTTGACCAAGGTCCGCTATGCCAAAGTCCCAGTCGTGGATAACGACGACAAGTTCAAAGGCTTGTTGAGCTTATCCATGATCACTGACAAAATGCTCGGCTTGGAACATATCAACACCGACGCCTTGGATAAATATTGCGTCGGGGATGTCATGGAAACTGGTATCCCTACGATCGACAATCCATACGACGTGGAAAATGTGTTACACCTGCTCGTCGACAATGCCTTCTTGCCAGTCGTTCAAGACGACGGCACCTTTACCGGCATTGTGACGCGGCGTGAAGTCATGAAAGGCATCAACTATATCGGCCACAATCTGGATCGCTACTATGATCTCAATCCCAAAGAAGAAGTAACGCGCTAACTGTACGCGCAAAAAAACCGGCTGAAAGGCCGGTTTTTACTTGGTCGTGCCAAGATTCAACTTCGGAGTAGGGATGTCGATGCCTGCCGCCGCTAAGGCTTTTAAATACGCTGCTAGGAACTTGCGCTGGACTGGCAGTTGTTCACCGTTGTTGACATGCATCATCACTTGGTAAACGAAGGTGCCATCGCTGGCTGTGGACATGCCTAACAGTTCTGGCCCGTCAACGATCGCCGGCGTTTGCGGCTTTAAGGTGGCGTTGACGTTTTTTAACACGGAGCGCACGACAGCCAAGTCTTCTGTCGGCGACATTGGCAAGGAGATCAACACTTGCATTTCGGAGCGTGACATGTTGGAAACAATGGTGATGTTGCGGTTGGGGATGAAGTTCATCGTCCCATCTGCGGATTTGACGATCGTGGTGCGCAAGCCGACAGAAGTGATCGTGCCCGTGATCGTACCTAATCTCACTGCGTCGCCAACATCGAATTGCCCTTCAAGGATAATAAAGATCCCAGTCACCACATCTGACACGAAACCTTGTGCACCTAAGCCTAACGCGATACCGACGACCCCAGCGCCAGCAATCAAAGTTCCCACTGGCACGCCTAAGACTGACAACACCGCGTAAAAGTAAAAGAAGATCACGGTGTAAGAATAAATATTGCTCATCAAAGTACGCATGGTGTCTACGCGCGTGCCTGCCAGTTGGGTGCGGGCTTTATAGGTCGTGAAACCGCGGTGGATCAAGTGTTTGCCAACGGAGCGAATGATCACGAATAAAATGGTGAACAAGATCAACTCGCCGACCACTGTGACTAAGCGGTTGAACACGCCGTCCCAGTCGATATGATTAAGGTAGCGCAAGAGAATATTGGTTTGTTGCTTCAGATCTGTGGTTTTAGCCAGAATTAACATGTTGGTCCTTTCTGAAAAAAAGATTCTGAGACTATAGTACCAAAATTCCACAATGATTTGAACGTCTTGTCTAATGATGATATTCTTATGGGAGAAGGTCGTGTATGCGGTTTAGAAGCGGCTGATAAGGAGGTTGTGTATGACGTTAGGAGGAATTGCCGGCATCATTGCGGCAGTCGCATTTTTGATCATCGCGTTGGCAGTATTGGTGATCGGCGTCAAAATTGCTGGCGTGACCAAAGAGTTGCGCGGCACCGTATCAGAAGTCAACAGCACGCTTGGCGTGGTGAATGGCGAATTAGGGGCGTTGACTCATGAAGTTGAAGCCTTGTTGACCAAGTCCAATACCTTGCTTGAAGATGTGAATGGCAAAGTCGCCGCCATCGATCCGGTGTTTGACGCGATCGGTGAACTTGGCGAATCTGTGTCAGATCTCAACACCAGCACGCGCAACCTCGCGTCCAAAGTGACTGCCGGGGCAGCCAATGCCGGCAAAGTGACTGTCGCCGCCAAAGTGGGCAAGACGGCACTGAATTTACTGAAAAAATCAAACCACGAAAAATAGGAGGCATTTCTGATTATGGCGAAAAAATCACACTTTTTATTTGGTTTCATCTTAGGGGCAGCCAGCGCCTTGGCCACCACCTATTTACTTACCCCACAAACCTCAGACGAATTAAAGCATAAGTTCAACCAGAAAAAAGACGACTTAGCTGATCGCGCAGCCGATTACTACGACTACGCCAAAGACGCCACAGCCGACTGGCGCGAATCCGCCGCTGACTTGGTGGACAACATCAAAACCAAAGTCCAAACCAAAGATGACGACGAAGATCTTGCTAGCTACGACGACAAGACCCAAGCGCTTAAAGACGAATTGACCGCGGCGCCTGAAGTTGCCGACTCCGACGAATTCGACGACATTGTCTTAGATGGCAAATCTGCTTTTGCCCAAGCAAAAGACGCTGACGCCCCAGATGTATCCGCTGAAGCGAGTGCCCCTGAAGCAGCACCCGCAGAACCGACTAGCGCACCGGAAGCACCAGCGGCTGATCCAGCTGGGGATGCGACGACTGACGCACCTGCAGAAGATAAGCCTGAAGATCCGCAAGCTTAACGTGTTTGTTACCGCCGACTGTGGGTTGGCGGTTTTTTTGTGCCTGGGGTCAAGTGGCGTTGAAGTAGCCATTTATCCAAGGAACCCTGCAATAAGGATGTCTTGACTACTTTTTTAAAAGCGCTTGCATTTTCAAATCTAAGGTGCTATACTCCATTTCTCAACAAAAGCAAACGTTAAGAGCAGGTACCTTTTGTTGAGGAAAAGCACGAAGCAAAGCAAGGCGGTTAGGTACATCGCACAAGCTTTGTGGCACCAAAGTCACCATGGGGCCGTAGCGTGGTGATATGATTTCCGTGGGCCTTAAGAGCGCTGGCGTACCGAAGAAAATAGTCAGATGTAACTCCGGCAAAAAGTGAGTCACAGAAGCGACCCATCGCATGTATCGATCGACCAACACAAGCGAAGCATTGAGACTACTGTGGCGCAGTTTCGTCCAATGACTCCTCCGACTTGGCTTTAGACCGATCCCCGCGATGCGTCGGATTGTGCAAAACCCGGGATCCACCTGCACCATGTTTTACCCGCAGTGAATTTGAACTGTGGCCGAAGGAGTGCCCACGGGCATGACAACGTGTGACGTTGAATGACTTCACCGTCACACTTCACAGACGTAAACTAAGGCACCTAAATTGGCGCAGTAGGCACTTTTTCAACCAGGCGTTGAATCAGTGCCTATTTTTGTGACTTCAAAGGGTGCTAGTGCCTGCGTCGGCGAATATGTTAGTAAACGTTTACGCATGCTGATTTACTTCTAAATGTTAGCATGAGAGTCTGATACAATATAAGCAAAAGTAATGAAGGAAGCTGAGCAGATGGAGACGCAAAAAGTAATCGATGATCTCGTGGCCTTTCGAAATGAACGTGGCTGGCAGGATTTTCATAACCTTGAATCATTGTCTCGTGCACTAGGAATTGAAGCATCTGAGGTTGAAAAGGTGTTTCTTTGGAAGAATAATGACTCGGAGCTTTCTGATAAGGATCGCGACGACTTGAAATTTGAATTAGCAGACGTGCTGACATATGCGTACTATATGTGTGAAAAACTTGGCGTCGATCCTAACGAAGTCGTCGAGGAAAAACTTGCCAAAAATAAAGCGCGCCATTGGAAATTCGAGGAAAAATAATGTCAGAGAAACATATTGCTACGCCAATCGTGCGTGAAGTGAAATATGATACGCAGGCATTGGCGCAACTCGAACCAACACTAGACCCGAAGCAATCTGAGTTATTGTTTCAATTTCCGATGGTTTACGTCATTCATTCGGCAAAACAACATCAAGTCACCGTTTACGTTGGCGAGACCAATGACATCAAGCGGCGGACCTTGCAACATTTGGGCCAAGATCCAAGCCACCGCGAAGATTGGGAGCAACTCAAAGAAGAAAAGAATGCGCAAATGATCGTGATCGGTCATGAGCATTTTAATAAATCGTTGACGCTCGACATTGAAAATCGCCTGATGCTTTATTTGTCTGGCAGCAAAGGCATCACCAAGCTCAACAATCGCCGCACGAATGCCCAAGGAAAATATTATCCAGCCCAAGAGCGCAACCAGATCTTCAGCAAGATCTGGCGCAAGCTCCATGCCATGAATCAAGAGGTCTTCCCACTTGAAGAAGTCATCAAAGATTCTGCTTTATTCAAAGCGTCTCCTTTTCATGAGCTGACTGATGAGCAACAAGTCGCCAGACAGTTGATCATCGACCGCGTTGCCAGTGCCCTACAAAATCAGCAAACCGGTCAGTTGATTTTAGTTGAAGGGGAAGCTGGATCAGGAAAGACAGTCCTACTCAGTAGCATGTTTTACGAACTAGTCAAAACGTTAAACAAGCAAGGTCAAGTGGTAGCACCTGCAGTTCATGCAAAGGATCAAGGCAAACCAGATCGCAATCAGCCAGAGTCAGATGACAACCAGCTTTCAGCAGCGCTGTTAGTCAATCATGATGAGCAACTGAAGGTTTATGAGCAGATCATGTATAAGCTCGAAGTGGCTTCACCAAAGTCTGATAATGTTGTAAAACCGACGCATTTTATTTTGAAACATGAGCCCACTGATCCCGTTGATGTGGTGTTAGTCGATGAAGCACATTTGTTGTGGACGCAAGGCAAACAGACCTATCAAGGCAAGAACCAACTGCTAGATCTGTTAAAGCGCGCCCGCGTGGTGATCGCCGTGTTTGACCGCAATCAGATCATTGCGACCAACGGTTATTGGGAACAAGAAAAGTTGGCCAGACTTGAACGACAAGCCAAGCAAAATGACAACCTCATCACCTTGAAACATCAGTTACGGGTGCAAGGTGGCCCCCAAATCGAAAACTGGTTGATGACCTTGATCCAAGGCCATCGGGTGTTATCGATCCCACAACACGATGAAAAAGGGTATGAGATCAAAGTATTCCATAGTCCAGAAGCGCTTTTTGAGGCAGTGAAACAACAAGCTGCGCATGAAGAACATGGGCTTTCAAGAATGTTGGCGACTTTTGATTGGCCGTTCATTCAAGGCAGGAAAGACGAAAATGGGGATCTGTGGAAAGTACGAATTGGCGACTGGGCCATGCCATGGAATAAGCAGATCAAAATCAAGTCAGCGGCTACAAAGCGCAAAGAGCGTCATTTGGCTTGGGCAGAAGTGCCAGAAACCATCAATGAAGTCGGGTCGACTTTTACGATCCAAGGTTTTGACTTGAACTATGCCGGCGTTATCATCGGGCCGTCAGTGAAATATCGTGGCGGCAAGATCATCTTTGATCCTAAAGCTAGCGCTAATCGTCGGGCCAAAAATAAGCGAACGTTAGACAATAACCAGAAAATTGACGTGTCGCAAGAACTGCTTCAAAACGAATTGAATGTCTTGCTAACACGCGGGGTACATGGACTCTATTTATTTGCTGTGGATCCGGCACTACAAGCAGTTCTTTTAGAAGCACAACAGACACAAAGCTATAGTATGGTGGCTGAGGAGAGTAAAAAGTATCAGCAACATGAAGACCACTAGTAATTGAACTAGCCTCAATTTACTGGCAGAATGTTTTCCAACCATGCGACAATACAGAAGCCCCAGCAATCAGGTGATTGCTGGGGCTTCTGCGTTTTGAGTGAAGTTAGGCGTTTATTTGTTCAAAATATAAGCTTTACCTTTTAAACACCACATCATTATGATATTCCAGCGCGACTTTGCTAGGTGCTCCGTGGCGAGGCAAATGCAACTGCCGCCCGGCATACCCGTTAAACATCCCCGCCAGTGCTGAATCTTCTTGCAACTTTGGCGACGTCGATATGCTGTAGTCCTTGGCATTAAAGGTGATGAACCCTTGATCAAACGCCCGGTCCCAAAGCGTGGATAAACAAATCACGTTCGTGGGGTCCAGCCGCTTCTTGGGATCGGCGGCCCAAGGGATGATGTGTGAGGCCACCAGAAATTCGCGCGTATGAATGCCAGTGACGGCGCAGTGGTAGGCATAGTTATCTTTGACCATTTCAGCGACGATCTGTTGGCCGACGCGCTGCTTGGTTTTGGAGACGCGATCAGTGATGGTGTAATCGCCACTGCGAATGCTGTGGTAAATGGCACTTTCTTCTTGAATCAAGCTGGGACTGATCGGCAAAGGCTCAGTTTGCATCGCCATCGTGATCAGCGCGACGAAATCTTGTCGGTCGATGGTCGTCATCCCGTATTGATTGAAGAAGCGTTGCCAGTCCAAGCGCGTGCGCTTTTTGAAGTGCCACTGATAATCGACGAGATCGTCGTCGCCAAATAAGTAGTGCGGAAAGGCAAAAGTGTTCACCAGCGTTGCGGTGCGCTGTTTGGCGGGACCTTCTTCAATGTGGCCGATTTGGCCGGCACCAAACAGGCTGAATTGCTTGTTGCCTTGTTTTGGCCGGCGGTAGATGAACCAGTCGCCTTCGCGGACCTTGTTGAAGTGACTGGCATCCCACTGATAACGCTCGAAATCTTGATCGGCGTAATTGTTGGCGTCCACGGCGCCTTTGGTATCCAGGATGAAAAAGCGCGTGTCGGCGTCGAAATTTTCCCATAAGGTGTCTAAGTCGCTTTGATGATCGTTATTGTTGACATAATCGCGGAAGAAGTCTTCTGCTGAGATCTGGTAGTAATCCAGTAACATTTCCAGATTCTCGAGTTTGATTTGCGCTTGGCCATTTTCAATGCTGGATAAGGCGTTAAGCGAAATTTCGTTATTGTCGACCACGTTTTGTCGCGATAAGCCGCGCGCCACACGCAGGCGGGTCAAGGCCAGGCCATACATTTGCTTGGTGTTTTTGTAGATCATCTTATCTGCCCAGGTTTCGTTTTCCTTTTATCTTACGGGCGCAAACACTGCGATTCATACCAAGTGGACTTGGTATAATGCATCCACAAGTGAGACAGACATCGTCACATGCTTGCCAAACCACACAAGCGACTTTGCGCTGCGATCCGCGTTGGAATCGTGGTGCAAAGCCGCTTGTATGGTTGGCGAAAACTGCTATGCCAGTTGAAACTGTTCCCCGTCCATGGTGATGCAATCGCGCCCAGAACGCTTGGATAAATACAAATTCGCATCGGCGCGCTCGTAGACATCTTCAAAGCTCATGTCGCTGGGGTTCAAGCCGGTGATACCCATCGACAAGGTGACGTGCATGTGCTGGCCTTCATAAGTGAAGTCTGCATCTTTGACTTGGCGGTGGATCTTTTGCATCAAAGGTAAGATCTCATGTTTCGGCGCTTCAAACATCAAGTTGAATTCTTCGCCGCCGGTGCGGTAAAGCCGCGCACCTACCGCTTTTTGGACCATGGCGGACACTTGGATCAATACTGCGTTGCCAGCAGCGTGGCCATAAGTATCGTTGATCGTTTTGAAATGATCGATATCAAACATCACCAGCGTCAACGGGGTGGTGCTTTTTTGTGCTTGGGCTAAGGCCGCTTGGGTGTCGGCTTTGAATGCAAACAGCGATCCGGCTTTGGTCAACGCGTCAGAGTTGACTTGTTGCTCCAAATGGTTGCGCTCTAAGTTCGCCAAGCGTTCAGCAGACCAATACATGGCCGTGAACCAGTTCATCAAAATAAACATCACCGTGCTCATCAAGCTGGCAGTCATCGTTAGTTGCGTTTGCGTGATCCAAAAGGCGATCCCGATCCAAGCGGTGACTTCGATGTTGAGCAACAGGTATTTGTGGATCAACGTGTGGAATTTGAACATCAAACTTAAGATGATCACCACCATCACCAACGACACGTAAAACAAGTTGGCCCGCACAGCGTTGGTGTAATACCAAAAGCCGATGATCGCTGCTGCGCGCACTAAGAATTCGCTGGGGGTGATGTTGTCGTCGACTAATGGCACGAACAAAATGTATAACGCCCAGTTGAGATACGCGGTGGAGTTGGTGGGATTGGCCCAAGTCGCCAACAGACAAAAAATCACCATCACCATCACAAATCCAGTTGACGCCACATGGTCGTTGAGCTTTTTGTGGCGGACGAGGTCAAACAGTGAGATCAAGCGAGAATTGTAAAAAACCACGAATCCGGAAATGAAAAAGGCGGCGATGACCGTTTCGATCATCCAATTGCCCCAATCAAACATATTCAACCTCCATTCTTTTATAAATACTTCTTTGATTATCATAGGCCAAGGCTTAGTCTATTGATAGAAGAACTTTTGAAGGAAGGCGTGAGAATGAAACAGCATCATCTCTTGGAACTGGTGGTTGCCATGGGCATTATCGCGTCTGCCAGCATCGCGGTGATCTTGAATCAACAAGCGATTCAGGTGAATACCACCGGCAATGTGTTGAACGTTGCCACCAGCGGCCGCGTGGAAACGCTGAATTCAACGACTTATTCGTCATTGACTGCTAGCTCCACCATCGGCGCGACGATCGTGGGCTTATATGACCGCGACGCCAATGGCAATATCATCAGCGCCGTTTCTGACGGGCAACCAGATATTTCCCTTGATTCCAAGTGTTATGTCTTTCATTTGCGCCCGTATCACTGGAGCAATGGGGCGCGTGTCACTGTCCAAGACTTTGTGTACGCCTGGCAGCGCTTGGCTGACCCGAAAACCGGCGCCCGCAATGCTGCGCGCATCGACTTTTTGAAAAATGGGACTGCGGTCAGAAGCGGTCGCAAGCCTGTTTCGGCATTAGGTGTCCACGCCATTTCTAAAACCCGCTTGGAAGTCGATTTGCAACAAGCCAATCCGTTTTTAGATGAGATCTTAGCGGACACGCCGCTGTTGCCGATCAACCAAGCCTTTGCCCAAAAATGGGGCCATGATTATGGGAGCAACGCCACGCGCGTGTTAGCCAATGGCCCTTATCAAATCACCGATTGGTCTGGGGCCAACGACACCACTTGGCGTTATGTGAAAAATCCGGCATATGCGCATGCCAAGCGCGTGCAAGTCAAAACCATCGACTTCACTTCAGAAGCCGACACCAGCATTGGCGCCAAAGCGTTTGCGGCAGGCAAGTTCGATTATGCCGCGCTGTCGCCGCAACAAGTGCCAAGTTTTCAAGGGACTAGTCAATTACATACCCAGCGTACCACCACTGAAGCGTTCGTCTTTTTCAACACCACCACTGGACCGACCACCAATCAGGCCTTGCGTCAGGCGATCGCCCAGGCGTTTGACAAGCGGGCCTTTACCCAAAGCCGCTTGCGCGATGGGTCGCAGCCGCTTAATGGCTTGATCCCAGCTGGTTTGACCAATATGTCAGAAGGCCAAGATTATCGCGCCACCACCGGGCAGCTTCTGCCATACAACTTGAGTAAAGCCACTGCCGCGTGGGCGCGTGCCAAAAAGCAAATGGGGGTCAATCGCTTGAATTTGACCTTGACCATTGCCGATAACCCAACGGCGAAAATCGCGGCAGCCTATTTCGCCGGCCAAGTGGAACATAACTTACCAGGGCTGCATATCACCGTGAAAAAAGTGTCCTTGACCAAACGCGTGGCTTTGGAAACTGCCGGCAAGTTCGAATTGGTTTTTTCCACCTGGTCGCCAGCAGATTCTGATCCCATGAATTTGTTGTCGTTTTACCAAACCGGCAGCCGCTTAAACATTACTGGCTACTCCAACGCCAAATTTGATGCCATGTGCAAACAAGTCGAAGACGCTGGTGCCTATCCGGCCAAGCGCTTGGCATTGGTGCAAAAAGCGGAGCGCTATTTGATCTGTCAACAAGTGCCGTCTGTGGGCTTTTTCCAACAAGGCACCGCGTATTTATTGGATCCGTCCATCAAACGCTTCCCCGTGATGCCCAGCGGCGCGATCAATTATGAATATGTGAAAACCAAATGAAGATCGGCAAAACGTCAAGTGCAGCTTGGCGTTTTTTTGCGTGGTGAACTTTCAGAAAATGCCTGCAAGTGGTAGGCTTAAAGTTACGAACCCGAATGCTTCGGGAAGGTAAGGAGTTTAAATCGTGAGTGCTAAATCAGTTGATCCAGCCAGCGTCACCCCATCACATCATCATCATATGAACATTCGCTGGCATACTTTTGCCCAAGAAGACCGTCCCATCACCGAATCTAGCTTATCTGAGCGCGCTGCGTTAGTTGGGCGCGTCGGTTTGTTGATGCTCAGTTGCGGCACTGGGGCTTGGCGAGTGCGTGCGGCAATGGACACCATTGCCAGAGCGTTGAGTTTAACGTGCGCCGCCGATGTTGGGTTGACCAGCTTGAATTACACCTGTTTTGAACACGGCCATCATTATTCGCAAACCTTGTCACTGCCTGCCAGTGGCGTCAACACTGACAAACTCACAGCCATGGAAGACTTTGTCAATAATTTCGTCGGCAATTCATTGACGATGACGGACAAAGAGATCCACGACCGCTTAGATGCTATTGCTGGCAAACCAGGCAACTTCTCAGCGTTACAAGTGGGGTTGGCGTCCGCGCTAGCGTGTGCGGCCTTCGTGTTTTTGCTTGGTGGCGGGCCGATCGAAATGTTCTGTTGTTTCTTTGGCGCCGGCGTTGGCAACTGGTTGCGTCGGGTGATGGGTGGCCACAAAATGACGGTGATCGCGTCAACGGCAGTGTCAGTCGCCGCCGCTTGTGTGGTTTATCTGCTGGTGTTTCGGGTGTTGAAGCTGATGTTTGGCGTTGCCCAAGCCCATGAAGCAGGGTATATCGGCGCCATGTTGTTTGTCATTCCTGGGTTTCCTTTCATCACCAGCGGCTTAGATATTGCCAAACAAGACATGCGCTCAGGCTTGGAGCGCGGCACCTTTGCCATTATGGTGATCACAGTGGCGACGTTGACTGGCTGGGTCGTGGCGATGATCGTTCACTTACAGCCGCAAAACTTCATCGAATTGGGCTTAGGGCCCGTGGCGCTGTGCTTGTTGCGCTTGGTGGCGTCTTGGTGTGGGGTGTTTGGCTTTTCGATCATGTTTAACTCCCCAGTTAAAATGTCCGCTTATGCTGGGATCATTGGTGCATTGGCGAACACCTTGCGCTTGGAGCTGGCAGGCTTTGGGATGCCAGCGGCGGTAGCGGCGTTTATCGGCGCCTTATTGGCAGGGTTATTGGCCAGTCCGCTGAATCGGCGCTTAGGTTATCCGCGGATCTCATTGACGGTACCATCGATCGTGATCATGGTGCCTGGGCTTTATATGTATCGCGCGATGTTCAACTTAGGACTCAACAGCTTCGGCGTTGGGGCTAGTTGGATGGTCAAGGCATTACTGATGGTGGTGGCGTTGCCGTTGGGTTTGGCGGCGGCGCGGATCTTGACGGATCGCTCATGGCGGCATATCGGTTAAATCAAATTGTAGGACATCGATTCGGTGTCCTATTTTTGTTTGTTGGAGGCCGGCGGTTTGAATTGGAGACTCGGGCTGGCTGGCCGCGGCAAAGTGAGGGTCCTCAGGCGAGCTAACCGGGATGTCTCGCTTTGCTCGCCACCCGCTGGATCTCGACTTGCGGAACGCTGTAGGCGATAAATCGCCAACAGCATTCTCACCATGCCGCGACCAGCCAGCCTCCGTCTCAAATTCAAACCACCTTAGATAGAGGCACAGGCGACTAATAGTGGTCAACTTGAAACGATTGCCAAAGGTTGGTGATCAGTGGGCAGCGTCATCAATTCAAGAAGTTTGTTATCGGCATTCGAATTGAAGGATTAGGTATAAGTTGGGACACAAACGACACGTGTGAGTGGTGAATTCGAATTGCTGGCTGAGAAAAGCTGTGGGCGGAGATAAAAAGCGCGTAGGCGAGCTGGTCATCAGCCGTGGGGCTCTTGGCGGTTTACCGCTTAGAGCCCAGCGAGAAGGCGATCCACTCGCGGTTTTTGCGAGTTAGCGCCGGTGAGCGACACAGCGTTCCATGACCAGCTCGCCGAAGCGCTTTTTGTCGGAGCCCACAGCTTTTCAGCCCGCGACCCCAATTAATTATTTATGAAAATAATTGCGTACAATGTATGATGACAGGTTCCGACAAGCTTTTTTGTATGGTACGATAAGCACATTGAACTTGGGAGAGTAGAGAAAATGATCAGACTTTGGGGACAACCGAAATACAACGCCACCACTGGCAAGCTGGCTGGCTATGAATTATTCTTACGCGAGAAAAAATCCGCCGATGGTCAATGGCAATTGCCAGAAGACTTCAGCCAATATTCGCCAGTCACCACAGCGAGTTTGATCGGCGCCACGTTAAAAACCTTACCGCAAGATTTTGAGTTGGTATCGTTTAACTTGGATCAAGAACAGATCGTCGATACGCATTACATCGACTTATTGGTGTCCGTGCAAGCACATTTGGACTACTCGTTGGTGATCGAATTAACGGAACGTCGCGGGCATGGGGCCAAAACCGTCGATCTTGATGATCTGGTGGCAGCGGCCCAGCGTTTTCAAGCTGCTGGCTTGCGGGTGTGCTTAGATGATGTTGGCACTGGCGAAAATCAAACGCCTTTGGTCGACGCGTTGGATCCTTTTGTCAGTGAGTACAAATATGCACTGCAAAATGTGCGCGGCAAGTTGTCTTTAGCTGAGATCTGTGCGGAAGTGTCCGTTTGGCGCACCCGCGCTGCCCGACAAGCCAAGCGGTTTGCATTGGAAGGGTTTGAAGACTCTGAAGACGTGCGCTTGATCAAAGCTTTTTCACCAGATCTGGTGCAAGGGTATTACTTTGGGCGTCCGCACACGTTGCCGATCGCTGATGACTTTCAACCGATGAACTAAGCAAACGGCCGCGGCCGTTTTTTTAACCGCAACGATGTAAGCGGTTCACCTCAAGGGTCTTGACGCGGGGTTTGCACAAGGTAAACTATTGGTAATGTGTGACAAGGGGGTAGTGCAAATGGAAATTGTGATCATTGGTTGTACACATGCAGGAACAGCCGCGGCTCAAGCCATTTTAGCCAGTCATCCGACCCATCATGTGACGATTTTTGAGCGGCATGATGACATCAGCTTCTTGGCGTGCGGGGTGGCGCTGTATTTAGGCGGCACGGTGGATGCGCTGACGCAATTGCACTATCAAACCCCACAAGCCTTGCGCAAGCTTGGCGCGCAGGTGTGGCTACATCATAATGTGTTAAAAATCGATGTCAAAGCCCATACTGTGGTCGCCCGCGACATGCAAACGCATGTTGAGCGTATCGTCCATTACGACAAGTTGATCATGGCCACTGGCGCGCGCCATGTGCTGCCGCCGCTGACTGGTGCCGATGCCAAGCGGGTGTTGCTCTGCAAAGATGCCAAAGAAGCCCAAGTGGTGAAAAATAGTGCCGAATCAGCAGTCGATATTGCGCTGATCGGCGGCGGGTATGTCGGCGTGGAGCTGGCTGAAGCCTATGCCCATACTGGCCACAAGGTCACGATTTTTGAATCTGGCGCGCAATTGTTGCGCAACTACTTAGACGCCGAAAACGCCTTGATCGTCACCAAACGGCTGCGCGACAATGGGGTGAGCGTGCACTTGAATACGCCGGTGCGAGCCTTTTTTGACGTGCCAGATCACGTGGGGTTACGCACCCGTGCTGGAGAATTCAGCTTCGATTTGGCAGTGGCGACAACTGGCTTTGCACCGGCTACGACGTTAGTGGAAAATCAGTTGACTTGTGATCGCCACGGCGCGTTGGTGGTCAATGAATTTGGCCAAACCAGCGACGTGGATGTGTTTGCGGCAGGAGATTGTCGCACCAGCTTGTTTAATCCCACCGGTAAGCCGGCATATATCCCGTTGGCCTCTAGTGCCTTGCGTCAAGGGGCGCTGGCAGGGTTGAATGCTTGCGGGGAAGCGCGCATCGATGCTGGCACCCAAGCCACCAGTGCGATGTTGTTGTTCAACTTGTGTGTGGCGTCCACTGGCTTGACGCAAGCCGCCGCCAGTCGCGTGGTCGGCTTGCGGCCGCACAGCATCACTTGGCAAGGGCCATGGCGACCGGCGTTTATGCCAGATACCAGTCAACTGACAATCACGTTGGTGTATGACCGTTTGTCGCGGCGGCTACTAGGGGCGCAATTGTTGTCCACCCATGAAGTTGCGCAAAGTGCCAATGCTTTGTCGATCGCGATTCAAAATAACAACACCATCGACGATCTGGCGGTGGTGGATATGCTGTTTTCGCCGCATTTCAATGAACCGAACAACTATTTGAACCAAGCGGCTGCTATGGCCGTGGCCCATGAGCGCGAAGCCGGGTTCAAAACGCCGAAGTTTGTCGCCCTAGGGGCCCGCGGGCGGCATTTGTAAGTCAAAATGTGTGGTGGCAGGGTTTTGCTTACACATTTTGCCGAAAGCTTGGGATTGTCTACAAATTGTAACCTTTATGCAATCTGTTGGTACCGTTTTTTTCTTATAATCGCCTTATTGGAGGTGTGAGATGACACAGGTGATCGCATTAGGGGATATTCATGGGCAAATGGCTGTATTTGACCGGCTACACCACATTCAACGCCGCTACCCAAACGCCATCACGGTGTTTATCGGCGACTACATCGACGGGCATGTGCAAGGCTTTGACGTGTTGCAAGCGGTGCGCGCGGAAAGTTTGGCGCGCCCTGATCAAACAGTGGTGTTGCGCGGCAATCATGAACAGATCATGTTGGATTATTTAGCCGATCCCGAAGACGAAACGTGGTTGTTTAATGGCGGTAGCGACACCATGGCTTATGCCATTCGCCAACAATTCGGCCGAGCCCAAGATCCTGCCGCCAATCGCCAGCGCTTGTTAGCCAGTTATGCGGGGTTGTTGACTTGGGTGGATACGTTGCCGATCGAGTATGCCATTGGGAAATTGCGGTTTGTGCATGCCGGATACGACTTGTCAGTGGCCAATCCGATTTCGCTGACGTCTGAAGACATGAAGCTTTGGGCCAGAGAAGATTATTGGTATGGGGCAGTCGATGGGGTGTTTGCGCATAATCCGCTGCCGGCGACCATCGTGTCTGGCCACACGCCGACTGGGTATATTGAAGGGCGTTATGATGGGGATGCGGCCCCTGCCAAAGTGATGGATTTCAGCCATCATCCGGTGTACAAAATGCAATATCCTGGTGAATTCCCCCGAGTGTTTATCGATGGCGGCAATCATGGCGGCGCTACGGGTGTGGTGGGCAACATCGTGGTGCTTGACAGCGACTCTGGGCAGTTGCTGGAAACTTTTGAAGATCCGCAAACTTGATCAATTGATGACAGATCTGCACAAGTAGATCTGTTTTTTTGCGCCGGAAAAAATGGGATTGTGTTAATCTTACTTGCGTTGCGCCGAAATGTTCCAAACTTGTGACAATCTGACCATATTCCTATGCGAAATTGTCGAATTGGGTGTACACTACCAGTTAAGTGAGTAGTTACTATCTAAATTCTGAGGTGAGAGCATGCAAGAAGAAATCCTATATGGTGGCATCGATGTTGGCTCAACAACGGTGAAATTGGTGGTGATGGATCAAGATCACAACACCAAATTCGCCCGTTATGAGCGGCATTTTTCCGATGTGAAGGCGGCAAGCAAGCGGGTGTTGGACGAAGCCATCCAAGAACTTGGGCCAAACACCCGCTTGGCTTGCACCATCACCGGGTCTGGTGGCATGGGCTTGGCGAACTTGTTGCAGCTCAAATTCGTGCAAGAAGTGATCGCCTGCACCAAAACCGTTGAAGAATTGATCCCCCAAACTGACGTGGCGATCGAACTTGGTGGCGAAGATGCGAAGATCACCTTCTTTGGCGATTCCTTGGAACAGCGCATGAACGGCTCTTGTGCCGGTGGGACTGGCGCGTTCATCGACCAAATGGCAACGTTGTTAAAAACTGACGCCGATGGCTTGAATGAATTGGCTAAAAATGCCAAAACCATGTACCCGATCGCTTCGCGGTGTGGCGTGTTTGCCAAAACTGATGTTCAACCTTTGATCAACGATGGCGCGCATAAAGAAGATATCGCCGCTTCGATTTTTCAAGCAGTGGTCAATCAAACCATTTCCGGCTTAGCAGCTGGTCACAAAATTCGCGGCAATGTCGCTTTCTTAGGTGGTCCGCTGTACTTTATGGATCAATTACGGGCCCATTTCATCGACACGTTGCATTTGACGCCAGAACAAGTGATCTTCCCAGAAGACCCGCAACTGTTCGTGGCTAAAGGCGCTTGTTTGTATGCCACTGATCAACCGGTCACCACGTTAGTTGCATTGGAAGACAAACTCGAACATGGCGATGATTCCGGCATGCATCCCGCCCATTCCTTGGAGCCATTATTTAAAGATGACAATGAACTGCAAGAATTTCGCAAGCGTCACGCCCAAGCGCGGGTGGAGTCTCGCGATTTAGCCAGCTATCAAGGCGTGGCCTTTTTAGGCATCGATGCCGGGTCGACCACGACTAAAGTGGCGTTGATGTCAGATGACAACAAGCTGCTTTACACCTACTATGATTCTAACGACGGCGATCCGCTGGAAAAAACCAAGCAGATCTTGCGCGACATGCACGCCCATATGCCAAAAGGTGTCACCATCGGCAAAACTGCCGTCACCGGCTATGGTGAACACTTGATCAAAAATGCTTTGATGGTCGACATCGGCGAAGTGGAAACCGTCGCCCATTATCGCGCAGCGCATTATTTCCAACCCGACGTTGATTTTATTTTGGACATTGGCGGCCAAGACATGAAAGCCATGACCATTAAAAACGACGCGCTGTCTACGATCAAATTAAACGAAGCTTGTTCTAGTGGTTGTGGGTCTTTTTTGGAAACATTTGCCACTGGCTTGAAATACGACATCAAAGACTTCGCCCAAGCCGCGCTATTGGCCAAGCACCCATCAGATCTGGGCTCGCGTTGCACCGTGTTTATGAACTCCAAAGTCAAACAAGTGCAAAAAGAAGGCGCCAGCATCGGGGATATCGCCGCTGGTTTGTCAGTATCCATCATTAAAAACGCCTTGTTTAAAGTGATCAAAATGCGCAAACCTGAAGACATGGGCAAGCACATTGTCTGCCAAGGCGGGACTTTTTATAACGAAGCGGTTTTGCGCGCTTTTGAAAAAATCGCTGGCGTGGAAGTCATCCGGCCTAACATTGCTGGGTTGATGGGCGCTTATGGGGCTGCATTGATCGCTGAAGAAGCTTATCAAGACGGCGATCAAACCACCTTGTTGTCAGTGGATCAATTCGACAAACTGACCTTCACCAAAGAATACATGCACTGCGGCGGTTGTGAAAACAACTGCGCGCTGACCATCACCGTGTTCAACGACGGCCGCCGCTTTGTCACTGGCAACCGCTGTGAAAAAGGCGAAGCGCGTGGCTTGCGTCAGCACCTCACCAAGCAAAATGGCAAGATCAACTTAGTCGAAGAAAAGTACAAGCTGCTTTTTTCCTATCGTCCATTGCGCAAAAAGCTCGCCACTCGCGGTGTCATCGGCATTCCGCGAGTCTTGAACATGTATGAAAACTACCCGTTGTGGCAAACCTTCTTCACGAAGTTAGGTTTTCGCGCAGAATTGTCACCAAAAGGGAGCAAAGACCAATATGAAAAAGGCATGGAAACCATTCCGTCTGACACGGTTTGTTATCCAGCCAAGCAAGTGCACGGCCACATCCAAGCGTTGATCGACAAAGGCTACAAGCGGATCTTTTACCCAGCTGTGGTGTATGAAGTTGAAGAAGACAAAGATCAAGCCAACCACTTTAACTGCCCGATCGTCCAATCGTATCCAGCCGTGATCAAAAATAATGTTGACGAGATCACTCAAGGCTTAGTGGATTATCGCTCGCCTTATTTGAACCTCGCTGATCAAAAAGCTTGCGCCGAATCGTTGTACGAATGCTTCAAAGACCTCGGTGTATCGAAATCCGAAATCGTCGATGCCTTAGACGCTGGCTACAAAGAACTAGAAGCCTTCAAACTTAAGATCCGCAACCGCGGCGAAGATACTATGCGCATGTTGATGCATACTGGCGAACACGGCATTGTGTTAGCCGGCCGGCCTTATCACTTGGACCCAGAAGTCAACCATGGGATTTCGCAATTAATGACCGCAGAAGGCTTCCATGTGCTGACTGAAGACTCGATCGCCCATCTCGGCGACGTCAAAGGCTTGCGCGTGGTCAACCAGTGGACTTACCATTCTCGTTTGTATGCTGCAGCGCGCATTGCGGCCAAAACGCCACAATTGGAATTTGTCCAGTTGAACTCGTTTGGTTGCGGGATCGATGCGATCGATACCGATCAAATCGAAGAGATCATGAACCAATACAACCGGCTGTATACGTCGCTTAAAATCGACGAAGGTACTAACATGGGCGCCATCCGCATTCGGCTACGTTCCTTGAAAGCCGCTGTGGCAGAACGCACCAAGCGTAAGATCATGCCTGAAAAGCTCAGTGAAGATCCCAAACCAGTGGGCTTTACCAAAGACATGAAAAAAGCCGGCTACACCTTGTTGTTGCCAATGATGTCGCCGATCCATCAGCATGGCTTAGTCGATGTGGCGTTGCGTGCATCTGGCTACAACGTGGTCAACTTGCCAATGGATGACCGCAAGTCCATCGATGTCGGGCAAAAGTTCGTCAACAACGATGCTTGCTACCCAGCGATCATTTCCATCGGGCAAATGCTAGAAGCATTACAATCTGGCAAATATGATCTGCAAAAAACTGCCGTGATGATGACCCAAACTGGTGGCGGGTGCCGGGCCACTAACTACATTCCATTGATCAGAAAAGCCTTAAAAGATGCCGGCTTTGCTCAAGTGCCAGTGGTTTCACTGTCATTAGGCAACCAAGGGGTCGAAGAAACCCCTGGCTTTACCTTCACACTGCCGCTGCTTAAGCGCGTCGCGATCGCCTTTTTGTACGGCGACTTGTTTGAACGGGTGGTTTATCGCACGCGCCCTTATGAAACCGAACCTGGCATGATCGACAAAATGCATGATCAATGGGTGAAGTTGGTCCAACCGTCTGTTGAAAAAGGCAGCTTCCGCGAATTCAAGAAAAACGTCGCTCAAATCGTCAAAGACTTTGACACCGTGCCGTTAGACGAATCGGTGGTTAAGCCAAAAGTCGGCGTGGTCGGCGAGATCTTAGTCAAGTATTCGCCAATTGCCAACAACAACGTGGTGCGCTTGCTTGAAAAAGAAGGCGCTCAAGCAGTGGTGCCTGACATCGTTGGGTTTATGAACTACTCGTTATATAACCAGTTGTATAAATACGATCACCTTGGCGCTAAAGCCTCAGCGAAGTATTTCGCCGAGTTTGCCATGAGCTTGATCAAGTGGTGTGAACAACCGATGCAAAAGGCGTTGACTGCCTCTAAGCGTTTTGACGGGATCGAAGCCATTGATGAAGTGGCCCATGATGCCTCAAAGATCTTGAGCTTAGGCAACCAAACTGGTGAAGGCTGGTTCTTAACTGGTGAAATGATCGAACTGCTAAAGTCTGGGGTGCCAAATATCATCTGCATGCAGCCATTTGGTTGTTTGCCAAACCACATCGTCGGCAAAGGCATGGTCAAAGAGTTGCGGCGGCAATTCCCAGGGGCCAACATTGCGCCGATCGACTATGACCCAGGGACTTCTGTGGTCAACCAGCTCAACCGGATCCGCTTAATGTTAGCGACAGCCAATAAGCACCTGAACGAAAAAGTTGCCGTACATGCTTAATTAAGTTTTCCACATCCTGGGCCACGACGCTCATGAAAGTGCTATATTCAAGTAAAGACAGTGTAAGGATGAATGGATATGTCAGATGCAATACAGACGTTTTTCAGTCAAGCGACCACCCAAGACCACAATTTATCGCCAAAACAACAAGCTGTGTTAGCTGCTAGCTTGGAGTTATTTGCCCAAAAAGGCTATGACGCCACGTCCACAGCAGACATCGCGCATCGCGCTGGCGTGTCAGAAGGGACGATCTTCAAACGCTTTCGCACTAAAGAAGGCTTGCTTCAAGCGGTTTTAGGCCCGTTTTTAAACCAAGTGATGCCACGCGCCGCTGATGCGTTTGTGTCAGACTTGGCAGCGCAGCGGTTTCCACACTTTCAAGATCTGTTGACTTATGCGATCCAAGACCGGATCCGCTTTGTGATGGAAAATCGCGCCGAAATGAAGATCTTCATTCAAGAAGTCGGCAAAAATCCGGAGTTGTTGGTGACCATGACCAACATGCTGGCAGATTTATTGCGCGACAGTTTGAACGACATTTTCAAAGTGTACCAAGACAAAGGCGAGTTGGTACGCTGGGAGTCGATGCGCATCATGCGCTATTGCACCAGTGTGATGATCGGCTACTTGATCCCAAACGTCATCATGGACGATCAACCAGTGAACTGTACGCAAGTCACCCATGACGCTGTTGAGTTCCTATGCGCTGGGTTGACCCCACAAGCCAAGTAATGCCAAAAAAGGCGCTGTCAATGACAGCGTCTTTTTGTATGGCCACTAGGCAGTGGCGAAGATCTTTTTGGAAAACAAGTAGTTCAAAGCGATCACGATCACTTGATCCAATAGCTTAACGGCAACGGGATTGCCATGTAGCCAGGTCAAGCCGATAAATAAGATCACCGTGTCTGCGCCTAAGCTGGCACCGCGCAACGCAGTGAAACTTAGTGCTTCTTTCACCACAGCTAAAACGCTGTGGCTATTGGCGTGAAACACTGCCACTTTGTTGGCCACAAACGCAAACGCCACACTAGCGACCCAAGCAATCAAGTTGGCCGTAAACCAAGGCATGCCCACATGCGTCAGCATGAAAAACAACGTGACGTTAATGCCGGTAGTCAGCCCGCCGACGATCAAATAGCGCAGTGCTTGGCCGTAACGGGTGTAAAAGGTACTGATCGGTTTTTCCATAATTTGACCTCGATTATTTTTTCAAGCAGGTGTAAATGAAACTGGCATGCGGGTGTTTGACCCCGTTGATGACCAAAGGATGGGCGGCTAGTTGGTAGTGATACGTTTGCACCACATCGACGGCTTGAGCGGTATGGGTTTGATTGGTGACTGATAACGTATACGTGCCAGGCGCCAGCCGGTGGTGCAAGTGATACACCGGCCCAGCTTGGGTCATGGCGTAGCGCTTGCCCGCGGCGTTGGTCAAGGTGGCGTCAACGACAGCCCCTTTGTGAACTTGGACGGACAAATAATTAGCGGCACCATTTAAGGTGATGATCTGCTTAAGCGTGGTGTCAGGGTGAATATGGTGAGGCGCAGCATGATACTGGTTGGACAGTTGCGAACGCTGTGCGGCGACTACTTCAGTTTGGGGATACCAGTGGCTGATCAAGCTGGCCCCGCCGATCGCAACGACCATCAAGCTGGTCAGCACAGCCGGCACTGCGATTTGGTGGCGGCGACTGACGAAATGCGCATTTGCGGGCTTGATGCCAGCCAAGCTCAACCCCAGCAGCGGCAAAACGATTTGCCCATAGCGAGATTCCACTTCCCACAACAACGTGTGAAAGGCAAACAACCCTAACGTGGTGGTGATCGCCAACAGCACTACGGCGTCTGTGGGGTTGGTGAAATCAGGCTGCCAAGTCCACAAGCGGATGATCAACGTGACCATCAAAGCCACCGTGACGATCGCTTCACTGATCGTCGTTAACGCGGACCAAAATCCGGCGTGAAGTTGCACCCAAGCTGGCGCGGCGCGAAAGCCGCCATTGTACCAATGCCCGATGCCACCGACGCGCTGCAAGATGCCTAACTTCACGACCCATAGTTTGAAAAGCCCGACCACACCTAGTTGGTGCACCCGCTTGGAAATGAGCTTCAAGTCATGAGTTTGCACCTGCTGTTGGTTGCCGATTTTGATGGCTTGTTTAACGTCTTTGACGGCGTACATCCCGGCTGACTTGTGGTTCAACCCCATGACCACCCAACTTGTGGCAGGCAGTTGGAATTGGGGATCCGCGTGGAAGTTGCTGGCTTGATCGATCGCAGTTTTTGCTGGCATACTGAGCCCAAAACCGACCATGATCAGCACCCAAGGCAATACTTTGCGCCAAGTCAGTTGTTTGTGAGCCGCTAAGATCCCGCCAACGATCAACATCGCCGGCAGTAACACGATCAAGTTTGGCTTCAGCAATTGGCCCAAAGCCGCCAAGACGATCAGCCCCAAGCCCATGAACCAGTGGCTGATCGAATTGCCATGTGGCCAAGCATTGATCAAAGCAAACACAGCCAACAAGCACAGCATGGCCGGCAGGTCTGAGTAAAACACCTGCAAAAAATAGGTGTAAGCAAACGGCGTCAGCATCATCAACCCAGCCACGCCGATCACTGGCGCGTTGCGATGACTGAAGCGGCGGATTGTAAGCAACAACAACGCGATCAAGCCATCTAACACGATCAAGGACAAAAAGTGGATACTGGTGTTGGTGGCTAAACCAAAGTGGTTGGTGAGCCGCAGCCACAGCGACATCAAGTAGGTCAACGCGACGTTATTCGGATAGCGCCAAAAATAGGTGATCGCCCAAATGTTGTGCCCGGCGGCCATTTGATCAGCTTGTGATAACACCCGATAAGGATCGTGGTATACCGTTTGCGGTAGCCATTTAAGCACAGCAAGTTGGCCGAGTACCATCAAGCCCCCAGCAGCGGTCAGCCAATGCGTCACCTGAGATGTTGGCAAGGCGTTGAGTTTTGGCGCAAGCCAGTAGGCGCTTAACAACACCAAAGCAGCGCCGATCACCACAATGAAGCCAGTGATCGGTTCTTTTGGTGAAAACAAGTTGGCCATGACGCCGATGGCTAAACAAACTGCTAAAAAGCCAGGTAAAAATTGGGGTCGGCGTAATGTGTACATGTCAGCGGTCCTTTCTGGATGGGATCATGACGCTTGATCCATGGAAGTTTTGAATGAGTAGGTGTTGGTGGCAGTTTCGCCGATGCGCGTTTGAATGGTATAGCGTGGCCGATGTTTAACTTCAGTGGTCAATTTGCCGATGTATTCACCAATGACACCAAGTGAGACCATTTGCAACCCGCCCATGAACCATAGCGAGATCATCAAACTGGACCAACCGCGCACAGTGAGCCCTAATAAGTGCACAGCCAAGGTGTAAATGGACATGCCAGTGGCCAATACCATGGACAAGGCGCCAACGATCAAGATCAAGCGCACTGGGGCGATGGTCAAACTGGTGATGCCATCCCAAGCAAACGCCAGCATTTTCTTGAGGGGATACTTGGATTCGCCGGCTAGCCGTGGGGTGCGCTTGTAGTAAACTTTCGCGCTAGGATAGCCGAGCTTTGGCACCAAGCCACGAATGAACACATTGCGTTCTTGGTAGCTTAAAAACGTGTTGACGGCACGTTTGGACATTAACCGAAAGTCGGCGTGATTTGGGATCAAGTTGACGCCAAGCAACTGCAAGCTCTTGTAAAAGCCAAGGGCAGTGGTGCGCTTGAACCAAGTATCAGTATCGCGATTATTGCGCACGCCGTAAACAATGTCAGCGCCAGCTAAATATTTGGTGACCATTTCTGGGATCTTATCAGGATCATCTTGCAAGTCTGCATCGATCGTCACCGTCAGATCGGCAGTCCGAACGGCTTCAGTAAGGCCAGCGATAAGGGCATTTTGATGGCCGAAGTTGCGGGAAAATTTCAGCCCGCGAACGCGTGTGTGTTTTTGGTGGAGTTGTTCGATTTCAGACCAAGTTTGATCTTTAGAGCCATCATCGACGATTAAAATATCGGAAGTTTGGTTAAGCACTTGTTGATCGATCATTTGATTTTCGATCGCTAACAACCGCTCGATCGAACTTGTCAGTACGGCTTCTTCATTAAATGCCGGCACCACAATGGTTAATTTTTGCATGTTGATAACTTCCTTTCAGCCTTTGTGAAGCCAAATGCCTCACAATCAGTTAAGCAGCGCAAGCCATGCTTGCTACTTCAACAAGTTCAGCTTACGACCAAATCAACTTTGGTAACACTAACGGCGCCTAAACAGCAACTGAGTAATTTTCAGAAAAGTTTGGGTATGCGCATAACTGGTGGGGCGCATTCTAAATTTTTTTCAGAAAGGGCCATGAAGCGACTGAAAAAAGATTTTTGCATGCACAAAAAAACGCCTCAGCCTAAGCTGAAGCGTTCGTGAAACAACATCAAGCGCTCAGTAATGGCAAGTAGAAGCGCATGATTGTGCCAGTGGGTTGATTATCGGCGATTTCAAAGCGGCCATGGAAACGATCAGCCAGTTGTGCGGCAATCGCCAAGCCTAAGCCGGTGCCGCTGACAGTGCCGCGAACATCCGATGAGCGATAAAAGCGTTCAAACACATGTGGCTTGTCCAACGCACTGATGCCACTGCCGCCATCTGCCACAGTGATCAACGCTTCGGCATCACTTTGCGTTAATGTGATGGCGATCGGGGTGGTTTTAGGAGAGTATTTCGAGGCGTTAGCCACCAAGTTATCAATGATCTGCTCCAAAGCAGACTCATCAGCATTCACGTGAATGTGATCTGCCAAGTTCACAGCCAGACTTTGTGGCAAGGTGTTTTGCAATTTTTGAGTCAAGTTGTGCAACAGTTGCGTCAGATCCACAGCGTGTAAGTCGACGCTCAAGCGGTCGGCTCGAGTCAATGCCAGTAACTCTTCCACGAGTTGTTCCATTTGGCGTGATTCTTGAGTGATATAAGCCACTGATTTGGGGATCACTTCTGGATGTTCGGCGCCGCGGCGCTCGATCAATTGCGAGTGACTGCGGATCGTGGCGATCGGTGTGCGCAATTCATGGGCGGCATTCAAAATGAAAGTTTTTTGCTGCTCTTGGCGCTCGTGTAATTCCGCTAACAAATGATTGAAGTCTGTGGCCAACTCACCAACTTCTGTCGGCGTTTTAGGCACAGGCAACAGCTCCCCGCCATTGCCAGAGGCGAGTTTTTTGGTGCTGGTGGATAACGTGGATAACGGATCAGTCAAGCGATGCGTCATTCGCCGAATGTAAAAAGGCGCCAATATCAGCGTGATCACTAACAACATCACGGTTGCTTCAACAACTTTGACCAAAATAGCCACCGAACTGTCCATGCTCAGCCATAAGGTGTAATAGATTCCGCGGGCATGACCAGTGCGGCGAAACAACAACCCAAAATGTGGCCGATAATATAAATGCTGATTGATCGGGATCGCCACTGGGTCAATGGACAATAAGTCGTCAGCACGCGGCGAATAATAGTGTTTGACCTTGGCATCAGCGCGCGAATTGCGAACATACACATAGCTAGTCGACGTGTCCAAGGTGGAATTTTTGCGCCAATTGTCCCAATCGTCATCATCATCGATCACCGCATTTTTCAAACTGGCGATAATGTGATCCGATTCGCTTTGCGTTTGCTTCAGGATCTGATGTGATACCGCGATCAAAATCACCACAGTTAATGCCAATGTGATCAAGGTGATGATCAGCATCAACTGGCGGCGCATGATCGCCGCACTGGATTGACTTTTTTTCATCGGCTGGCCACCGCGTCAGATAACATGTAGCCAACCCCGCGCACTGTGTGGATCAGCTTGGGGGCGCTTTGATCAACTTTGGTACGCAAGTTTTTGATGTAAACATCTAAAATGTTGGGTTGCCCATCAAAATCAACGCCCCAAACCGTGTCCAATAAATCACTGCGCGAGCAAGGCTGGTTTTGGTTTTGTAATAACGCGACTAATAATTCAAATTCGCGCTGGGTCAAGGCGATGATCTCGCCGTTGCGGGTGACACGCTTGGTATCCAGATCTACGCGTAAGTCAGCCACTTGAAAGCTGGCTGCTGTTTGCGGTTGGTTTTGACTGTGGCGCAAGGCCACTTCCACTCTGGCGATCAATTCTTCCATTTCGAAAGGTTTGGTCATGTAATCATCGGCACCGCCAGTAAGGCCAGCGACTTTGTCACCGATGTAATCACGGGCCGTTAGCATAATGATCGGTACTTGGCTGTGTTTGCGAATGCGGCGCAACACCGAAAAACCATCGAGTTTGGGTAGCATCCAGTCCAAAATGATCACATTGATCTGGTCTGCATGCGCATTGAATTGCGTTAACGCCGCTTCACCATCAGCGGCCCAAAGCACCTCAAACTCTTCTAATTCGAACTCGGTTTGTAAAGAATCGGCTAAAGCGGGTTCATCTTCTACTAACAATAGGGTCTTTTTCATCGAAATCCCTCCTACTTTCATGAGGTAACGTCTAAAGTTCTATGAAACCAAGTCCAAAACCGGATGTTCAAGGAGGGGGCGACCGTTATTGTATTGGATCGATGTTTGGTAGTCCAGCGAGCTTAACTCATTCGTTGCTTCCTACTGGAT
>NZ_BAAFZI010000035.1:0-25709 GCF_045862175.1 Lacticaseibacillus salsurae
CACCAACCCGTCTCTTTGACTCGTTGCTGGTAAGATAACACTCTACGGCTTCGATATAAGTTTCTACTGAAATCTTAGTCATACAAATACCCCCAAAGTTGTGTTCCAACTTTAGGGGTAAAGGTCACTTGGGCTTTGGCAGTGAATAAATGATATAAAGCCAAGCCCACAGTGACCGCTAAGGCGATCAGTAAGACATCGGTGTACCAAGGCAATGATTTGGCCGTGATGGCAGCGGCTTTTGGGAGGATCAGCTGCCCGATCAAGGTGAGAAAAATTGCCGCCGGGGCAAAAAAGGCGCGGATCGGCGCAATTTCAGGTTGCGCATCAGCCGATAGTGCTGTTGTTTCTGTCATAATAACTTCCTTTCGTTGATCGCGACGACGGCAATAAAAAACGCCCTTGACCTATTGCTAGGCCAAGGGCGACATTGCGCGTTACCACCTTGGAGTCGTAAATTGCTCACACAATTTACCTCGATCGGTACAGCAAAATTGCGATACCGTGACAGGGTAACGGCTGTCTGGCCGTCAACAGCTTGCATCAGCTCACTGTTGAATCACTTAAGGACCATGTTCGTCGTGGTGGTTGTCCGCCTTGCACCAAATGGCGGCTCTCTGAGCAACATTGCACGATTACTTATCCCGTCGTCGTGAACGATCAATTGATTGTTGTCTACACTAGTCGTCGAACTGAAAGTTGTCAATAAATTAGAGAATAAATAACGCGATAAATTTTTTCAAGCTCAAAACATGAGAGCATGCTGTGAGCGGCACAATGAAAAAATAACACGTAAACAATTAGATAATTGCCGATTTAGTTTACAAACCTGAAATTGACGCAAGTTTTCGCGCCATCTATGGAAATGCTCGGGTAAAGGCGGGGTGCCAGCGAAAAAAGATTAACTTTTTATGAAATTTAGCTTGACACTTTCTCCTTAATCACACATAATGACCACATTCAAATGATTCGGTGTCGATGAGAAGAGTAGCGCAAGCGATCGTTTAAAGAGAATGGCCATTTGGTGAAAGGCCTAACGATCAAATGCGTGAAGATGAGCTCAGAGCCGTTTGCAAGTTCACGCTTGCAAACCGTTGGCAAGCGTTACATTGCCGGGTATGCTTCGGCGTACTGTTGAGGCGCAAGCAGTTTTTGCGCGAATTAGGGTGGTAACACGCAAATGCGTCCCTCACTTCATAGCGAAGTGGGGGACGCATTTTTTGTTCACCGCGGTTTCACGACACCAGAAAGGAGCCTGATTATGGCCAACAAGCGAATGTGTTTGGCGAATGTTGTGATCGTCATTCGCCAGTGAAAGGAAATTATCTATGACTCAAAATTTAACCATTATCGCAATTTTAGTTGTCGCTGCCATTATTTTAGGGGTAATCGTTTACCTGCATCGTAAAGGCACGAGTTTCACCAAATTGGTTTTCGGTTCGTTAGTCGTCGGGGTGATTTTTGGCCTTGGGATCCAGTTGATCTGGGGCACCACCTCTAACATCACCACACAAACGATCAATTGGTTGAGCATTGTCGGCTCCGGTTATGTCGCCTTGCTGCAAACTTTGATCACGCCGTTAGTGGCCGTTTCATTGATCGGGGCGTTCACGCGTTTGACCGACGTCGCCAACTTGCGCAAAATCGGCGTGACGGTGTTGGCGACGTTATTGATCACGACCGCCATTGCCGCATTGATCGGGATCTTGTCTGTGTTTGCCTTCCACTTGCAAGGCGCACATTTTGTTGCTGGCACCAGTGCCGACGCGGCGAACTTAGCAGCGATCAAAGAACACCAATCCGCTTTAAAAGGGGTCACCTTGCCGCAACAGATCATCAGCTTCTTCCCGACGAATATTTTTGCTGATCTTGCCGGGACGCGGGCCACGTCAACTATTGCGGTGGTGATCTTCTCAGCGGTGACTGGGATCGCATATCTGGGTTTGCGTAAAACGGAACCTGAAATCGCCGCTCAAGTGGCCAAAGGCATCAATGTGTTGGATCGCTTGGTCCATGGCATCATCAAATTAGTATTAGCCTTGACGCCTTATGGGATTTTCGCCTTGATCACCAAAGCCGCAGCCACTGATTCCATCGCCTCTATCGCCCAACTTGGCATCTTCATTGTCGCCGCTTATGTGGCCTTGCTGGCAGTGTTGATCGTGCATACGTTGATTTTATTGGCCAATCACATCAACCCGGTCCGCTACTACAAGAAAGTTTGGCCGGCTTTGATCTTTGCCTTCACTTCGCGCACCAGTGCGGGGACGCTGCCGCTGAACTTAAAGATCCAAACAGAATCATTAGGAATCAATTCAGCTATCGCCAATTTTGCTGGTAGTTTTGGCTTGACCATTGGCCAAAACGGGTGCGCTGGGGTTTATCCGGCAATGATCGCCACGATCATTGCGCCAACGGTGGGGATCAACGTGTTCACCCCACAATTTATTTTGACCTTAGTGGCAGTCGTCACCTTAGCGTCATTTGGTTCTGCCGGCGTCGGTGGTGGCGCGACTTTCTCCACGTTGATGGTTTTAGGCACCTTGAACTTGCCAGTAGCGATCATGGCAGTGATCATTGCCATTGATCCGATCGTGGACATGGCGCGCACGGCAATCAACGTCAATGATTCGATCTTAGCCGGGTTGATCGCCGCCAAAGCGACGAACAGCCTTGATCATAAGGTCTTAAATGACGACGATAATTTAGTCGCCAATACCTTGTAAAATCAAAAAGAATGTGGCTGAGCGATCAGCAGTTTTAGCATAAAATAGAAGAGTCCTGACGAGTAAATCCCGAATTTAGGATTTGCTTGGCAGGACTCTTTTACGCAAATGCGTTGCTTTATCGCTCGTACGTCTCAGTAATTGTCGGATTCATTTTTGACTTTCAATGATGTCTTCGGCAATTCTTTTTTGCGTTTTAACGGAATTCAGTTAAGTTTTCGGCATCATAGCGGGTGGTGTGCAAAATGTCGGCACCTTTGGCTGGCTTGCCGATGGCCACACCCATGACCGGTACATAACGTTTTGGATCCAAGCCCACAGATGGAATGATGGTTTTGAAATCATACCCAGAAAAAGCGTTGGCTTCATAACCATGCGCGCGGGCAGTCAATAACAGCTGCATGCCGACCATGGCACCATCAAGGGTGGCATCCAGCATCAAGAAGTTCTGATCGGCATGTTCATACAATGGTAGGAACGTGTTCAAAATGCTGTCGAGCTTTTCTTTTGAGATCTTGCCGGCGTCATAGACTTTTTGCCAAACGTCGCGGTAAACTTCATGACTTTGGGTGTCACCAGCAATAAAGATGATAGCAGAAGCAGAATCGATTTGCGGGTAGTTGAACTTCATGGCGGCTTTTTTCAAATCGGCTTTGCCTTCAGGTGTGTCGATCACCACAAAGTGCCAAGATTGCAAGTTGCAAGCAGATGGCGCAGTGGTCGCGTCTTTGATCATGGCTTGCAATTCATCGCGGGCGATTTTGACGTCTGGATCAAATTCCCGCACAGAATGACGGTTGAACATTACATCAGAAAAATCATTATTCACAATAGCCATAAGGCATCCTCCTAAATTTGATAGCTGGTAACACGTGGATCAAAGATCCCTCGGTCATAACGGCCGGTGATCAGATACGGGGCAGTGGCGGCTGCGTCGACTGGGGTCAAATGCAAGGTGTTAAACATTGTGGAAGTCTTGAAGTGATACCAAGCAGCCCCAAGCGGCTTCAACACTGGTAATTCACCAAGCGGATCGTCTTCAGTCGAATTTAGTGAAATCGTGAGCTTGCCTGCCTCCAATTGATCAGTATAAGACTTCATTTGCGTGTCGACCAGTTCAACATTTTCAAAATGGTTGGCGCCGGCTTCATCTTGATGCAAATTGTAGTTAAAGAAGAAGCTATTAGTTTGAACTTCTTGATTCAAAGGCAACATCGCGGCAAACTGTTGCATAAATGAAGGTTCGTTGATCTCGCCTTGATCAAATTCAACATGTAATAATTCTTTGCCATGACGGACCACGCTAGCTTCAGCGTGTTGACCAGTGCGCCGAAGCGAGATCTTATCAGCCAGTTTCTTGGGGATGCAAGCCCCTTCGCGGCCGGCGACTAACCCAGCTTCTGCGCCTGGACCATGCAATAACAATTCAAACGGATAAGCGCCAGTCAACTTGCCATCATAAGAAACCATAGCGTATAAAGTTTGTTCCAAATAAGGCGCACCAAAGCTTGGCTTGCCCATGTGCACCACATAACCGACCACGATCGGGGCAACGAGTTTCAAAGGTGCCGGGATCAAGCTGGCAAGTTTTTCAGGATCAGTGGCATACGCAAAGCTGATCCCAGCTTGATCATTCATTGACGGTAAATTCAAGAAATTTTTGACATTATCTTCGGTTACTTTATAACTAGCCATATTCAAATCTCCTTACATGATCCCATCCATCACATGCACATCAGGCTTGCCGTTGTTCACGATGCGGTTAACGCGATCGGTGATCAAGGGGTTGTATTCTGGGTGCGTGAGAATGTAAAACGTGTCATTTTCCAATGCTTTAAATACGGTGTCAGCGATGGTGTCAATCGGGGTACCATTGGTGATCACATATTTGGCAAATTGCTGACCTTTCAAATAAGCTTCTGATTGATAATAAGGATCACTGGCATCGGTGTAATCAGCTGGACGGTGTTGTTCCGTGTGATAAAGATCTGTTTGAACAAAACCTGGGCACATCACATGCATTTGAATGTCAGCACCGATGCGTTGCAAGTCATATGCAGTGGCTTCAGTTAGCCCAACGGAAGCAAACTTAGAAGCATGATAAGCCGGCATCCCTGGGGTATCTAACAATCCGGCAATGGACGCCACATTGAGGATCGCACCATGGGTCTTTTGCTTGAGCATGATCGGAATGATCTTGCGCATGGTATAGACTTGGCTCATGGTGTTGACATGCAAGATCCACTCCCAATCGCGTACTGGCAACTCCCACATGCGCCCAGGTAACGCGATCCCGGCGTCATTGACTAAGACATCGATTTGACCAAAATGCGTCATCGTCGCATCAATGGCTGCGTTGACTTGGGCTTCTTTGGTGACATCGGTTTGTTGACTGAAAATCTCAGCGTCGCCTAATAACTTGACGGTTTCCTTTAAAGCCGGAGCGTCGATGTCAAACAAAGCCAACTTCATCCCGCGTTTTGCCGCTTCAATGGCGATCACACGGCCAAAACCATGGGCTGCCCCAGTGAGAAACATGACTTTATCTTTAAAATCCTTCATGGTAAACTCCCTTTCTAAGTAGCATGGTATGGCGAAAACATTCTTATTTCCGAATACACCTATATCGTAGCGCTTACATGTGTTATCGTGAAAGGGAAGAAGCTCACAACTTCACGAGTCGTTCACTGTGAGTTTTTCACAGGAGGCAGCTATGTTACTGGATGCGTTATTGAGACAGCTATCAACTCAGTTTGCCATTGTCCGTAGTCCTCAAGTACCTAATTTGATGATCACACAAGTTCAATTCAAGCCAGGGCCGACTGTGGCAAATACCCTACAACTATGGTGCGATGACACGAAGTTGCAAATTTATGCACAAAATCAAGTTGTGGCAACCTTGCCAATGGCCAAAGGGGATACCACTTTGCCGCTGAAAGTGTTGACGGCTTGTGGCGCCATATTGCCAAGCGCAGTTCAAGATAACGCCATATTGGATTTGGCGATCGCCGCCAATACAGCGGATTTTCAAGTGACCTTAGCGCAAGCGGCTGGCATGCTAGGCGATCCGTTAGGGGTGTTGCAACTGGATGGCCAGAAATTTGTGCGGGTGACTAATGATTGTTTGGCGCCAGAAAGTGCGGTCAGCCGGTTTTTGGCAGCGCATGTGCCAGCAATCGACCCAGATCAGTTTTATCAACACTTATATGTGACCACTCCTGAGCAATCGCCGACGCCGTTGTTGTTGACACCATTGAGTTATCACAACAACGCGCTAGGCTATTTAGCCATGGCGATCACGGCGACGCCTTTAATGCCCAAACATTTGGCGATATTCCCGCAGTTGGGGAAGTTGATCGCCCATGTTGCCGTGGCGCAACAAGTGATCGAAAAAAAGCTATCCGCGCGTGACCAACTGGTAAATTTGCTGTTAGATTCGCCAGTTGATGCAAATTGGGCAGCCCAGTTTCGCTTGCAGCACGCCGAGTTGCCAACAGCGTGTGTGATCGTTCAAGCTCTGCCGACCCATGATCATGATCTGGGGGCATTGCGTGAGCGCTTGAGTTATTTGGCCGCGCCGATGTTTGCACAGGTTTTGATCACCATTGCCCATCAACGTTGTTTGGCTTTGGTTTCAGTGGCATTAACGGCATATCATTCACCTGATTTTCACGCCAAGCTCAAGAAATTAGCGGAGCAAGCGCAATGTCGCTTGATCGTCTCTCATTTTTACACAGATCCAGGGGCCACTAAAGCCGCGGCGGCAGTGTGTGCCAAAGCGGCACAACTCGACCGCCAAGAAGCAGTGATTTTTTGTGAAGATGTGGCGTTTGATCTGATGTTGACACAGGTCGAAGATGGCGATTCGATCTTGCCGTTTTTTGTCGATCCGGCGATCCAAGCCCTTGCGCAATATGACGCGCAACTGCACAGCGACTTGGTAAAAACCCTCGCTGCATATTTGGCGGCCATGGGTAATCAAGTGGCGACTGCAGCCACGTTATTCATCCATCCTAATACGTTGCGCAATCGCCTCCAGCGGATCCATGAGCTGACTGGCTTGGACCTAAAAGACGCCCAAACGTGTTTCAAGCTGGCTGCCAGCTACAAGGTGGCAGCGTATTTGCACGCCAAAAAGCTTTGAGGAAAAGTGGGTCACGCAAGCAACAAAAAACGGACCAGCGCATTCACGTCGATCCGTTTTGTCATTAAGGCTTCTTCCGCAAGAGATTCATCAAGTCTTCAATATCATGTGCTGGCGTATGCGTGTCGCGCAATTTCATATTTGGGAAGCTTTTAAGCAGCCGGCGTTGTACCGCATTGAGTTGCGGCAAGTGGGTGCGGGCTTCGGCATCTTTGCGATAAGCTTCCAACCAGTCGCGGGATTCGTCGAGCTTTTGATGGAGTTCGACTTTCTTGGCTTCGATGGTGTCGCCGATACGTTTGGTGGCGGCGCCAAAAGCCAAGGCATTGGCCAAGGTGAAGCCAAAATCAAACATGGCGGCGGCCAAAAAGAAGATCGCCGCATAAATGCCGTAATGGCCGTCAAACCAATCGACGCCTTTTGCGACCAGCGGATGGACAAATTTGACGATCACCACCACGCCTAAGCCCCAAAAAGCCGAGATCGGCAAGGCCACGCGTCCGTTGAGGTTCAAAGGGACTGTCGAATAATCCCACCATCTGGCGTGAAAGAGCTTTTCCATCCCCCAAGACGTGAAATATTCGATCACCGTGATCACGATCGCGCTGGCGACATATAAGATCAGCAAATTATTTTCAAACGGTTCAATGATCGCCAGTACCGTGACCATTGAAAAGCCGTAAACCGGAATGATCGGGCCGTTTAAAAAGCCGGAGTTGACCCATTTGCGTTTTTGGAAGCTGACGTAACCTGACTCCCACAGCCAGCCGATAAACGCATAAGCGAAAAAATACAACAACCATAATGTGAATTGGTGTTCAAAAGGCATTTTGGACCATCCTTTCAAGGCAAGGGTGAATTTGTTAGACTAAGTGTATCATGGACCAGCCGCAAGCAAATCGACCAAAAGGACGAATTGAAAGAAAAGAGTGATCGCCATGACCAAGATCAGCAACTATATTGCCCACCAACCACAACCAGCGCAAGCGCATTTAACGTTGATGTATCACACGTTGCAACAAGCTTTGCCAAACGCCCAAGAGCGTATCAGCTACCAAATGCCGGCATTTTGGCAAGGACAGGTGCTGGTGTATTTTGGGGCGGCCAAAAACTTCTTAGGCTTTTATCCCACTGCCGCGCCGATCGCAGAATTTGCCTCGCAGCTGACGGCTTTTCACACGTCAAAAGGGGCGATCCAATTTCCTTATGACCGGCCTTTACCAGTTGAATTGATCGTGGCGATCACCCAATGGCGCGCAGATCATGTGCAGCTGCGCACCGCACCGACTCGGCGCAAACAAGCGGTGATGCCACCAGCCATTGCCACACAGCTACAAGCCCAACGCCTGCAAGCGGCTTTTGACGCTCGCCCGCAGTATCAGCAAACTGATTATTTGAATTGGATCGCCCAAGCCAAGCGCGAAGCCACCAAGGTCAAGCGCTTGGCACAAATGCTGGCAGAACTAAAAGCCGGAGATGTTTATATGAAGCAAACTTGGCATCCTGGCAAAAAATAACGTCGTTTTGAAGCCGAAAAGCTTCAAAGCGACGTTTTTGATTAATAGTGTTTGCCTAAAATATCCAAACTGCGTAATTGGTCATCCATCAACGCCACATCAGGCAAGTGCGCCCAGCGCTGGAAGCCATTTTTCTTGAACAAGCCTAAAGAAGGGGCATTGTGCGCGAAAATAAACGCCACTAAGGTGTTGAGATCCAAGCGCGGCAGTTGCGTGGCGACAAAATCCAGCGCTTGTTGGCCTAAGCCTTGATGATGAAAAGCATTGGCCAAATAAATGCTGATCTCAGCGGTATGATCATATGCCGGCCGCCCGTAAAAAGATTCCAACGCGACCCAACCAGCCAATTGCCCATCGACTAAGATTTTCCATAACGGGCGGTGATCCAAGTCATATTCAGCAAACCAAGCTTCTTTAGATGCCACTGAAACCGGCTTGAGATCGGCAGTGGCTAAACGCCCTGGGATCGCTTGGTTATAGATCTCAACGATCGCCGGGAGATCGGCATGAACGGCATTTACAAATTGAACAGACATCAGGCGCCTCCTAGATAATTATTTTTATGATACCGCCAGCTGAGGCTTAAGACCAGCCTTTTGATGACGATATTTATCATGGCACAACTTCTGACAAAGGACTATCATAGAAAGTATCGTTTTGTTTTCAGAAAGAGGAAGCTCGTGTCAAAGAAAAATATTTGGTTAGTGACTTTTGCGCTATTATTATCCAACGCCATGAGTGGGTTGGACAACACCATCGTTAACACCGCGTTGCCGGCGATCATTGCCGATCTACATGGGTTGGAGCTGATGGGTTGGATCGTGGCGATTTTTTTGCTGGGAACCGCGGTTTCAACGCCATTATGGAGTAAACTCGGCGAACGCTTAGGCAATCGGCGCGCCTATCAGCTGTCAGCGTTGATGTTTGTGCTAGGCAGTTTGTTACAAGGGATGGCACCTTCCATGTGGATGTTGATCATTGCCCGCGCGATCGCTGGTATCGGCAACGGCGGCATGGTGTCGTTGCCTTACATTATTTATGCCCAACTGTACAAAAATCCGCGCAAACGCATGCAGGTGTTAGGCTTGGTATCCGCCAGTTATTCCACCGCCACGATCATTGGCCCGTTAGTGGGTGGGGCGATCGTGGATGCGTGGTCATGGCATTGGGTCTTTTATTTGAATGTGCCGATCGGCTTAGTGTCGGCGATTTTGGTCCAATTGTTTTTCAAAGAAGAAAAACGCACGCCGCGCAATGTACCCGTGGATTATCAAGGCGCCGCGCTGTTGACGGTCGGGTTGATCAGTTTGTTATCGGCAATCGAAATGATCGGTGCGACCAGCACTTGGGTATTGATCACCTTGGCGGCAGTGGCAATTATTTTGTTGGCAGCGATGGTCTTTGTCGAACGGCGCGCCAAAGATCCGATCATTCCCGGACGCTTGTTTGAAGATCCGGCGTTGGTGATCGATTTTGCCTTGTTTACCTTGATCTGGGGCGCGTTTATGGGCTTTATCGTTTATGCGCCAATGTGGGTACAAGCCATGCTTGGGGTGTCGGCTTTGATCGGGGGATGTACGCAGATCCCAGGGTCTTTCACCAACTTCTTAGGGTCTGGGTCAACAGCCTCGCTGCGGCGGCATTTGTCCCCGCATCAAGTGGTGTTGGTCGGGATCTTGACGTTGATGATGACCTTTTTGATCATGGTATTAGTCGATCAGCATGCGCCTTATTGGGCGATCATGTTAGCTGGGGTGTTTCAAGGGTACGGCAACGGGATGTGCTTTTCTGAACTGCAAGTCAAAGTCCAAACCGACGCCTTGCCTCAAGATGTGCCTGTGGCAACCAGTTTCAGCTTTTTGATCCGGATGTTGAGCCAAACCATGACTGCGGCGGTTTACGGGATCTTAATGAACAATGCTTTGCGTGCCGGCGTCGCCAAAGCGCATGGCCAGATCACTATGGCGATGATGAACAACTTGTCGAACGCGCAAAGCAACAAGTCGCTACCGCAAGCGTTACTCCCCAAAATGCGTGGCATCATGTTTGTCGGCTTGCATCATATCATGTGGTTAGGGTTGATCTTAATGATCGCGGCGTTACTGGTGAATGTGTACGCGTTGCGGCGCGAACGCCAACAACACCTAGCCAGTAGCCAAGGTTAAGCACCCAGCGCTAAAAAACTTGCATTTGGTCAAAAAAGTGACCCACAAAAACCTGAAATATAAAAAAATTCTTGTAGATTATTACCAAAACATTGGTTATAATAGACCTATCGACAAATGAAGAACTGCTCAAGCTCGAAACACCTTTCGAGCATACGACCCGCGCATGAGAGAGACATGCTCGGGTCGTTTTTTATTCTGATGTCGGGATGGGGGAATCGGAGTGATCACACTGGAGGTGGATGGGATGTATACAATTTTTGCCCAACCAAAATATCCAATGGGAGCGCCTCAAGTGCGCCCCATCGGTTATGAATTATTTATCCGTCAATGGCAACGCGATCAATGGGCACTACCAGCGCCTTTTGAAACCATCGGCGTGATGACCTTGAATCATTTGTTGCGGCAAACGATCGCACAAATGCCTGATCACATCAAGATCTTGTCGTTCAACTTGGAACAAAGCCAATTCATTGACCCGGCATTTCCGGCAATGATCGCTAGCGTCCAAGCCAGCACTGACATTGAACTGTACACGGAGTTGACTGAGCGCTTAGGCGTTGGGGTCACCCCAGGGCAATTGTTGAATGCCGCCAAGCGCTTTGCGGCTTGCGGGTTGAAGGTTTGTATCGATGATGTCGGCACGGGGCAGAATTCACCGGCTTTGGTGATGTTGCTCAATGATTATATCAGTGAGTACAAGTTCGCCTTTCAGAACTTTCGCCCAGTGCGTTCAGTCAATGAATTATCGCCGCAGCTCAAGTTTTGGTGCAGTATGGCCCAGAAATTCCATAAGGTGTTAGCTTGGGAAGGCGTTGAAACCAGCGTGGAATTGGCGTTATTGGAAGCGGCTTATCCTGGCAATCTGCTACAAGGTTATTTGTTTGGCAAACAACACCGCTTGACAGATGTCTTGTATGAACCCAAGAAAATTTCCGGCGATTAAGGTGCAATTTTTCTGAAAATATCTCGTTAAATATGCCATTTTTGGCAAACACAATAGTGACTTGCTCAAGCTCGATGAATGTCGAGCATACGACCCGCGCATGAGAGAGACATGCTCGGGTCGTTTTGTTTTTTGGCGCATTTTGGAGGGAAGCCGATGTTTCGTTTTTTTGGACAACCAAAATTTGATCTTGACGACAGCCATCCTTGGCCTGTCGGTTATGAATTATTCGTACGTGAAAATGTCGATGGTAAATGGGTGCTGCCAAAGGATTTCTCAAAATTGACTGACGTGACCATCGAAAGCTTATTGGATGAGTTTATTGAAGCTGTTCCAGAACATATTGCATTGATCTCGTTTAATTTGGAACAAGATCAATTCATTGAGCCCAAGTATTTGCAAATGGTTCAACGCGTTGAGGCCAGATGCCATATCCGCTTATTTGTGGAGTTGACGGAACGTTTGGCACCAGGCGTCAGCGAAGCGCAGTTGATCGATGCGGCCAAACGCTTTCATGAAGCTGGCGTGTTGGTGTGCATCGATGATGTCGGCACCGGTCAAAACACCCCGCAAATGGTTGAAGCGATGAATTGTTCAATTGCCGAATATAAGTTTGCCTTGCAAAACTTCCGGCCGTTCAACAGTTTAGCGGAGGTCAAACCCCAACTTGATTTTTGGTTTTCAATGGCCAAGCGGCATGGCAAAATGCTGGCGCTTGAAGGCATTGAAACGCAAGCGGAGTTGGATCAGATCCGCGCTGAATATCCATGTGATATCATCCAAGGCTATTTATTAGGGAAACCGGAATTGTTAGCCGGCTAACTAACTCAAAAAGACCACGACTTTTAACATCGTGGTCTTTTTTGGCGCCTAAGGAAGCTTAGTTGATCTTGCGTTTAGGATTCAACAGGTTCATCGGGTCGAGCAAGGCTTTGATCTGGTGTTGCAGCATGTCGACGTCTTCGCCGAGTTCAGCGTTGTTCCATTGATTTTTTAACATCCCCACCGCGTGTTCACCAGAAATGGTGCCGCCTAGTTCAAGTGTCTTTTTGAACATCAATGCTAGCGCCTGGCTGACTTTGGCTGGGACGCCAGGCTCGTCAAGGGGCCAAACGATCGAGGGATGGACGTTACCATCGCCGGCATGGCCTGCGGTGTAGATCTTTAAGTCTAAATCTTGGCTGACTTGTTTGATGTAGTCCATCATTGGTGCGAGTTGCGATAGCGGCATTGCCATATCTTCCATGATGTGATTTTGTCCAGTGAAAATCGCTGGCAACATGTCGCGGCGCAGTTTTTCCAACTCGGCTTGTTCGGCTGGCTTTTCAGTCACCGTGATATTTTGAGCGCCATGTTGGGTCAACAAGGCGTTGAGAACATCCATCGCTTGTGTGGTGCCGTTATCGATTTTAAACAACAACATGGCCCCAGATGCTTGGCTGTAATGGGTGTCATCGTATTTATCGATGGCTTGAATCGTTGGGTGATCCAAGGCCTCAAGCATCGTCGGGTAAACGCCAGAAATACGGATCTCAGCGACTGCTTGTGCCAAAGCCGTCATATTGTCAAAAAAGGCCATCCCCATGACTGGCGTGCCTAGCGGGATCGGCATCAGCTTCACGGTGATCTCAGTGATGATGCCAAGGGTTCCTTCTGAGCCGACAAACAGTTGGGTCAGATCATACCCAAAAGCTTGTTTAAGGGTACGGCCACCAAGTTTCAATTCACGGCCATCTGCCAATACCACTTTAAGTCCTAACACATTGTCTTTGGTGGCACCATATTTGACGGTGCTCATGCCACCAGCGTTGGTCGCGACATTGCCGCCGATCCCAGAAATGGGTTTTGAGCCAGGATCTGGCGCGTAAAACATGCCTTGTTTGCGCGCTTCTTGATCCAAGTCACCGTTAATGACGCCAGGTTCGACTACTGCCAAGGAATCGGCTTTGCTGATCTCTTTGATCTGGTTCATGCTCGCCGTTGACAAAATGAAGCTCCCGGCGATGCCGTCTGCGCCGATCACGGTACTGGTGAACAAATTTTGCGTGACGACTGGTACGTGATATTTGCGGGCGGTTTTCAGCACCCCTTGGACATCGGCAGTGTTGTGCGCGTCAATAAACGCTAGCGCCAGCGCAGAATCGTCATCAGTTAGCCTAGGGGAAAAGGAGTGTTTTTTTAACGTGTCTAAGTCAGTGAATACGCGACCATCTGGCACGTTGCCTTTGAGATCCGCCAAGATCTCTTCATTAGAAAATGCGGTAAAAACGGTCATCATGAGACTTCCCTTCATTATAGTATGAGGCGGTTACAAACCTACCATAACACGAATTTCGTGCAGGGGGTCAACGAACGATCGCGTTGTTGATAGCACTGCGCCTAGCGGTAGCATTCAAACCAGACTAGCGCTAGATGCCTATGACCAAACGGTTTTAGCAATCTTCTTGATAAAGTGCTAATTTAATTGCGCCGAACTTCGAAAAAAGGACTATAATAGACCTGTAAGCAAGAAAGCACCGATTTGTTGGCGCAAATAAATATGTGGAGGAAATTGATCATGGCTGTTGTAGAAAAAACCCTAGTATTGGATGAACCAATGAACGCGGTATTTGACTGGAGCTCTGATGAAACGCCTGTCCGCGACGCTTTGTGGAACCACTATATGGAAGCCAATGCACATGACACCATTAAAACTGAAGAACAAATGAAGCCTTTACTGGACGCATCAGATGATGATGTGAAGGCTTTGGCAGAGAAATTATTGAAGAAGTAAACATTTAAAATCGAAGTCACCTGGCTTCGATTTTTTTTGCGGTTTTAGGTGTCCCTGCTAAATTTTTCTCCCGATCAAAATCGTGATTGACAAAAATCGCGGGATATTCTAACATGAATTTATCAATCAAATCGCTATTAGGCTGTGGTGTCGTCGGGCACACAGTTTAGGCATCCACCACACGATCGTAGGCACAGCGTAAGCTGGAAGATCGTGGGGTGGGTGCCTTTTGTTTTGAAGCAGCCACAGTGAGAAAGTAGGGTCTTAAATGTTAGCAGTGTACTTACGAGGAATGCTGATCTCCATTGCGTTAGTCAGCAGTATCGGCATGCAAAACCTATTCGTGTTCAACTCCGCCATGGCCAACCGCTTGCGCCGCGCGATACTGATCGCCAGTTTCGTGTGGATCGCTGATGCCGCTTTGACGCTGGTGGCCTTTTTAGGGATGGGGGCGTTGATCACCCATTATACTTGGCTGAAGTTGATCATTTTAGTGATCGGCGGGGCCATCGTGGTATGGATGGGCTATGGCATCTTCAAAGGGGCGCGCGCTACGACACTTGAAGGGGCGGCCCAACCCCTGCCGCTAAAAGAAGCTTTCGTGTCTGCTTGGGCGGTAGCATTTGCCAACCCGCAAGCGATCATTGATACGTCGGTGTCTTTTGGCGCGATGCGCAGCACTTTGGCGAGCGGTGAGGTGCTGCCGTTTTTGCTGGGGATCTTAAGTAGCACTGCGCTTTGGTTCTTTGGGGTCACTGTGGTTATCGGCGGATTAAAAAACCGCCTGCCGCGGCGGTTTCTGATGTGGGTCAACTTGATTTCAGGCATGATCGTGATGGGTTATGGCTGCACGCTGATCTGGCATGCGGTGCAGTTACTGCTTTAATAAGAAGTTATGGATCCCGCGACCGACACCATCTTCATCATTGCTGGAAGTGGTATAAGTGGCAAGCGCGCGTACTTCAGGCTGCGCATTGGCCATGGCGATCGGTGTACCGACGCGCTTTAACATCGGCAAGTCGTTATGACCATCACCAAAGGCGGCACAATCTTCTGGCACCAAGCCGCTGTGGGCAAAAATGTATTGAATGCCGTGAGACTTTTTGGCCAGATCTGAAGTGATCTCTAAATATTCATCGCCAGAACGCTGGATCGAAACGCCAGGTACCTTTAGATCCAGTAAGAATTGATTCATCGCCTTCATTTCGTCAAGGTCAAAGGTGATCATCATCAACTTGAACACGTCCAGCTTAGCGGCAGCGCTGGAATCGGTGACCACCAAGTTTGGCGCTTGTTCAGTCAAGCTTTGTTCAAATTGGATGCCGCGATCGATGCGGCTGGTGTACCAGTTGTGCCGATCATAAAAACTCAGCGACACCTTAGGAAAATGCGTTTCCAGTGCCTTGAGTAAAGTGGCGACGGCATCAGATTTGATCGGGTGAGCTTCCAATGGATCAAAAGTGGCATTGGGACGAAAGATCAAACCACCATTAAAAGCGATCTGCGGGCCGCTTAATTGTAGCATGTTGATGCTTGGCGCCATTTCGATCGGCGCGCGCGCTGAAACCAAGGTGACTGGAATATGCGCTTGTAAGATCAAGTCGGCATTGCTTTGGGCCAACAAGCCTTGTGAGTTCAACAGCGTGCCATCCATGTCTAAAAAAATTTGTCGAATCGGCATTGCAACCTCCATAGTAAAACGTTTACCATTAACTTTATCACAACTTGGAGGCGAATTCTTTGGAATCCCCACAACTTTTAGACCCGTTGACCCCGACGCCTTTATCGCAATGGCCAAACGATGATGCGTACATGCAAGGGGTTTTGATCGATCATGATACGATGGTCACAGATTTCATTCATCATCCGACCATTGAAAACTCCCGCCTGGCCCATGTTGACTTGACGCACATGCAGGCAGAACGCTTTGAGGCAGCTGATTGTGTGTTCACTCATTGTGATTTTGCCAATGTCGATTTAAGCGAAGCGGCTTTTTATCGGGTGGTGTTTGATCAATGCCGATTTGTAGGCACCAATTTGGCCCAACTGTATGCGGCTAATGTTCAATTCGTTGATTGCCAAATGTCTTTGGTATGGGCCCCAGAAGGCACGTGGAAAACCGTTGACTTTTTGCGGTGTCGCTTGGATGGTGGTGAATTCTCACACGCGCAAACGGCTAAGTTCACCTTGACGGATTGTGCCATCGATAACTTGGGATTAATGGGTTTTAGTTTGAAAAATTTAGATCTCTCCAGCTGTGAGTTCAAAACCTTGGAATTAGAACTGGCGCGTATGCGCGGGTTGACAGTGACTGACACACAAGCCAGCTTGCTCGCCACGCGCTATTTAGGGTTACATGTGGTATCGTAAATGCGGAGGTGCAGCCATGGAGACAAAAACTAAGATCAAAGCGGCTACCAAGCATTTAGTGGTTACCCAAGCGTTTGGTAGCATCAATGTGACGGCGATCATGCACCAAGCTGGGTTGCGGCGGCAGACTTTTTACGATTATTATCGCGATAAATATGATGTGCTCGGCGATATTTATGCCAGTGAAGTGGCCAAAGCGGCGCATTACTGTGGGCATTATCAATATTGGCCGCAAACTGTTGCAAGCATTGTGGCATACTTTGGCGCCAACCGCGCGTTTTATCAGCGGGTGATCCAAATCGATGAGCAAAATGCCCCAGAAACTGTGATCCAAGCGCATTTGCAACAAATGGTGGCCGATATTTTCACCACGATGGGGGAAGCTGAACAAGTGGTGATCGACACCAGCTACTGCCAGTTTGTTAAAGAGCTGCTAGGTGCCGCCTTGTTGTCTGGGATCAAAGCGTGGCTGGTAGCGGAAGCGCCAGTATCAGTGGCACAAGAAACCAAATATTTACAAGCATACTTTCAAGATGGCATCAACGGCTTTTTATTGCGGGCAAGGCGATCGGACCTGCGTGAGATCAGTTAACGCAAACGGACAGTTATTGGAAACTGTCCGTTGGTTTTGATTTGCCATAAGCTTATACTTTGTAAGTGAAAGGAAGTTCGCATATGGCAAATATTTTAATTTTAGGGGCGCATGGTCAAATCGCCCAACTGGCAACCAAACAATTGCTTAATGAAACCAAACATCAGTTGACGTTATTTTTGCGGCACGCCAACCGCTTGACCGTCACAGATGAAAAGCGCGAGATCTTGATCGATGGGGATGTGTTGCATCAAGCAGACTTAGATGCCGCGATGCAACATGTCGATGTGGTGTACGCCAATCTTGGCAATGCCCAAATCGAAAACCAAGCCAAGTCTGTGGTCGCGGCAATGGATCGCGCCGGCGTCAAGCGGTTGATTTGGATCTCAACTTTAGGGATCTATGATGAAGTGCCTGGCAAATACGGGCAGTGGAATCACCAAATGCTTGATGGCGGTTATTTGGAAACTTATGCGGCGGCGGCCAAAGTGATCGAGGCTTCTGATCTAGATTACACGATCATTCGCCCAGCATGGTTGTCCAACAAGAATGTGGTCAGCTATGAAACCACGCAAAAAGGCGAAGCGTTCAAAGGTACTGAAGTTTCACGCAAAAGTATCGCCGATTTGGTGGTTAAGCTGATCAATGACCCAAGCCAAGCGGTAAAAGCCTCACTGGGCGTGGATCAACCAGGGACTGATGGCGACAAGCCTTCATTTTACTAAGCATCACTAATTTTCCAGTCGCGTAACCTTTACCGATATCCGTAGGTCTTTGCCGATTCCTTGCACCGTGCAGGAATCAGCAAAGGCCTTTTGCGTTTACGCTTGCTCATCTGTGCCCATGGTTGCCAACAAGTGGTTTAATTTGTGCAAGCAATAGTAAAGCTCCAATTGTTGTTCGTCAGTTAATTGTTCTAAGCGCTGATCAGTACGCTTCGCGACGGTTGCCCAACGCGTTTGGTTCAATTCATTGCCGGCAGCCGTTAAAGCGATCAACGTCGAGCGCCCGTCGTCAGGATTGGCCAAACGGGTCAAATAGCCAGCTGCTTGTAAGGTGTTGATCACCGCATTCAGTTGTTGGCGTGAGATCTGGACATAGCTGCGCAAAGTTTTAACGGCTAATGGCGTGTTGCTAGCGGCCAACGTATCGATCACTTGCAGCTGCAAATGCGTCAGTGGTGCCTTGGCAACGAGGTTTTGAAAGTCGCGAAAAATGCTTGGGATCAGTTGGCGATATTCGGACATGATCGTTGATTTGTCCATGACTGCGGCTCCTTTTGGTCAACATTAATGACCATAATGTACAATCATTCCGCAATGTTGTAAACTAAATTTTACTAAGATTGTCTTTCATCAGACAAGGCTTTAGACTGTGAGTACATCGAAAGAACATGGAGGCACCATTTTGGGGAAAAAATCGAAGGTCTCATTAGCGGGGATGTTGATCACGCTGGGGATCGTTTATGGCGATATCGGGACCAGCCCACTGTATGTCATGAATGCGGTGATCGGCGATGCCGGTAGAGTTGGCGCGGTGCGGCCTGATTATGTGATCGGGTCAGTTTCCTTGATTTTTTGGACATTGATGTTGCTAACGACGATCAAATACGTGGGCATTGCCATGCGTGCTGATAACAAAGGTGAAGGCGGGATCTTTGCGCTTTATGCCTTGGTACGGCATCGCGGTAAATGGTTGGCAGTGCCAGCATTACTTGGTGGCGCAGCGTTGCTGGCGGATGGGACATTAACGCCAGCAGTGACGGTCACGTCTGCCATTGAAGGCCTTAAAGGTCAGCGGTTTGGTAATTTTGTGTTCTCAAATTCGCAAAATGTCGTGATGGCAATTGTGATTGTGATCATTTTGGCCGTATTCATGATCCAAAAGTTCGGCACTGCCAGCATTGGGCGCTTGTTTGGCCCAGTGATGTTGGTGTGGTTCAGTTTCTTAGGGATCGCCGGGTTGTTACATATGAGCGGGCACTTGGAAATCCTCAAAGCGCTGTCGCCGGTATATGCGATCAAAACCTTGTTTAGCCCAGAAAATAAAGTCGGGATCTTCTTATTAGGGAGTATTTTCCTGGCGACGACTGGGGCTGAAGCCTTGTACTCAGATATGGGGCACGTCGGCAAATATAATATTTTTCGCACCTGGCCATTCGTTTATACGATGTTGATGCTGAATTACTTCGGCCAAGGGGCTTGGTTGTTGAGTCATGCCCAAGATGCCGCTTATCGCAACTTGCCGACGATCAATCCATTTTATAGCATGTTGCCCAGTGGCGTGCGGCTGTTTGCCATCGTGTTGGCGACTTTTGCGGCGGTGATCGCCTCCCAAGCGTTGATCACTGGTTCATATACGTTGGTCAATGAAGCTGTTGGCTTGAAATTCTTGCCGAAAATGTCGATCAAACATCCCAATGACACCCGCAGTCAGATCTATATCGGATTGATCAACTGGTTTTTGTGTGCGGTAACTGTTGGCGTGGTGTTCTACTTTAGAACGTCTGAACATATGGAAGCTGCTTATGGCTTGGCCATCACGGTCACGATGCTGATGACGACGCTGTTGTTGTATGAATTCTTAGCCATGCATCGGGCACGTTGGCAAGCGGCAATGGTCGCAGGATTCTTCGCAGTGATCGAAGCGATCTTCTTATTAGCCAGCCTGACGAAGTTTCTTAAAGGCGGCTATATCACCTTGTTCATTATGTTGTTGATCTTAGGCATCATGGTGGTTTGGTATTTTGGCAACAAGTTCCGCGAGCGTTATCAAGACGAATCCGAATATGTCATGTTGACCGATTATTTGTCTCAGTTGCAAGCGTTGTCCCGAGATGACACGATCCCGCTAATGACCACTAACTTGGTGTTTATGACCAAAGTCAAAGCCGGGTATCGCTTAAAACGTACGGCGATGTATTCGATTTTGGATAAACAACCCAAGCGCGCGCAAGTGTATTGGTTTGTGACCGTCAACGAAACCGACACCCCTTGGGACAAGCGCTACACGGTGGACATGATGGGCACCGACAATGTGGTGTCGGTCCAGTTATATCTGGGCTTCCGTTGCTCACAACATGTTAATGTCTACATTCGCAAGATCATCAATGACTTGCTTGATCAAAGGATCTTAGGTGATCAAACGCCGACTTATTCCACCATGCGTAATCGCCGTGTCGGGGATTTCCGCTTTGTCATCATCGGCGAAAAGCCAGCTGGCTTGTTGGCCGCTGACAATATTCCAAGTTGGCAAAAGCGCTTGATCGGTGGCCGTTTATGGATGCAAAATGTCACCACCACGCCAGCACAATGGTATGGGTTGGAATTTTCAGAAGTGATCGAAGAAACTGTGCCGCTATTTATCGAAAGTCCTAGACAGCCGCATTTTGATCATGGGGCAGTGTTGAATCAAAAAAAGGTCAAACCCAAATGAGTGATCTGAGCAAAATCGTGCAGCTAGCTGCAACTGATCCGCGCGTTGTCGCCATTGGCACTGAAGGGTCGCAAAATGATCCGCAGGTGCGCGCAGATGCCTGGTCAGATCTTGATGTCACCGTGTTTGTCCGCGAAGCGCTGGCAGATCCTTGGGCTTTGGTGCAAGCATTAGGTCAACCGGTCATGTGGCAACACTTGTTGAATCGTGATCTATTCGGGCCAAGTTCGCCATTTGGGATACGTATTTGGTGCGCTACGCTGGCACGCGACGGATCGATTGGAAATTTGCGCCGATCGCTGATCTTGACGCGTATTTGGCCGCCGATACGTTAAATCAAATCGTTTGGCAAAATGGGGTCGCTGTGGCGCCTCAAACAACCAGCGCGCAAAGCCATGCCGTGAAATTGCCAAGTGAATCTGAGTGGTTGGCAGTGGTCAATGAAGTGCTGTGGTGTGCTGGCAATGTTGAAAAAGCGTTGCACCGCCAGAATTTGCTCCATGCCAATGAACAGTTGAATGCCAATGTGCGCCCAGGCGTGTTGCGGCTGTTGAGCTGGCAAGCGGCAGTCGCGCAGCCGGATCTTGATGCCGGCTCGCAGTGGAAGTTTTTGGCTGCGGCCTTGCCTGTGGCGCAACAGCAAGTTTTGAGCCAAAGCTATGCGCAAGCAGATCTCAGGCAAACTCAAGCCAGTTTGCACGCGCTGCTGGCGCTCACGGCGCAAGTGAGCCGCCAGTTAGCAAAGCAACTGCGATTCGACTTGCCAGAATGGTTTGAACCTGGACTGGCGCAGTTGCGGCAGTGGTAAATGGAAAAGTCATCTTGAGTGTGAAGCTCAAGGTGGCTTTTTTTGACGACCGGCAATGATTTACCAGTGAATTTTTGCCGAACCTGCAGTATCTTGGATGTACATAGATGACCCAGTCCCTGAATATGGAGGCAGTGAGATGAGCACAGCAGAGATTCTACAAATCAGGCGCAAAGCAGTAGGCTGGACCCAAGCGCAACTAGCTGAAGCCATCGGCGTGTCAGTTAAAACCGTGTCCAATTGGGAAAATGGGCGGACCATGCCAGATATCCAAAGCCTGATTCGGCTGAGTCGTTTGTATGGTCTCTCACTAGACGAACTTTTAACGGAAGGATCTGATCTAGTGAAACACATGCAACAAGACGAAACCCTAGTGCGTGAAGCAACATGGGGAATGTTAGGGCCGCAATTGACCAATACCATTTTAATGATGATGTGGATCGGCCCGTTTTTCTTCAAGTCATGGCGGCTGGCAGAGCCGATGTTTTATCTCCTATTTCTGGCGATCATCGGCAATGCCGCAGCCAACTATTACTTCATGCGACGGCAAAAAGCGGCGCAGGTCAAAATTTCTGTATCGCGACCATGGCGGTTTTTGAAAGCGCTACAACTGATTTTATTTGCGATCGTCTTTATCGCGGTGATGATCCATCGCACCATGATCGGTTGGTAGCCTTGAAACGCTGACTTCATCAAGAAGCCGGCGTTTTTTTACGGTGACGATCAGGCTTTCCTTGATAAAGTACATCAGGTGTACTAAAATAAGGCTATCCGATACGAAGGGAGATCAACGATGGATCACTTAATGACTGCTTCAGAACAAATTTCGTTGTTTTGCCGGCTGAATACCCACACCAAGCGCGACTTGCCGATCCGCTCCAGCGAAATGGGGATGTTGATCTACTTGGTCAAGACCCAAGGCGAAAAAACGCCTAATGCGGTGGCTCAGTTTTTTAAAGTCACCAAATCGATGGCCACTAACATGGTGAGCGCCTTGCTGGCCAAAGGTTACATTGAAAAACAGCGCTCAAAAACCGACAAACGCAGCTTTTTGCTGATCCCCACTGCCAAAGCCATTCAGTTGGTGGATGAAACATACGTGGATTATTTTGAGTCGATGGCGCATTTACAAACGCAAATGGGTCCGGACAAATTTACTGAGTTGATCGCATTGATCCAAACGGCCAATACGATCTTACTGGAGGAAAAAAATCATGGGTAGAATTCTCGTCACTGGGGCATCTGGCAACGTCGGCAAATATGTGGCCCATTACGCCTTGGAGAATCAACAAGAAATCACAGTTGCCGGCACGCATCCGCAGCGATTAAAGGAAATGTTCGGCGATCAGGCCAAAGTCGTGTATTTTGATTTCACCGATCCGAAAACCTTTGAAACGGCGTTAGTTGATGTCGATCGTGTGTTTATCATGCGCCCGCCTTATATGGGCGATCCACAAGCGCTGAAGCCGTTCGTCGAAGCCTTAAAACAAACCGGCAAGGTGAAATTAGTCAGCTTTTTGTCTTTGATCGGCGTTGAACACAATCCGATCCCACCGCATCATAAAATTGAAAAATACATTGAAGAAGCGGGCTTACCTTATTGCCACATTCGCCCAAGCTTTTTCATGCAAAATCTCAGTGGAATACACGCCTATGAGATCAAGCATTTTGACCGCATCGTGGTACCAGTGAAAAAGGCCTTGACCAGCTTTATCGACGCAGAAGACATCGGGGAACTCACCGCTAAAGTGTTAAGCGAACCGGCGCAACATCAAAACCAAGCTTATGCGATCACTGGTGCCGAAGCCATCGATTATTGGCGCGTGGCTGACATCATGTCCAAAGCCCTTGGCAGAAAAATCACTTATGCTGATCCTAGCCCTGCTTTGGCCAAGAAATATTGGATCCAGATCCGCGGCTTGGACAAAGAATACTGCACGGTGATGGGGATGCTTTATCTCATGACGCGCATGGGTACCGCCAAGAAAGTCACGCATGTCTTTGAGCAAGTGATGCACAAACAGCCGCAAACCTTTGAACAGTTCGTTAACAAGAATCTTTCAGCTTGGCAATAATGGTGATCAGTCAGCGACAAGATGCATCATCACCGCACCGGTACTTAGTATAACTAGGTACCGGTGCTTTGTTTTTCCGGGAAAAGCTTGTCTCAGACTTCGCGATTAGGTACGATAAAAGCAACTTTGAACGTCCTACCGCGACGAAAGGAGTTCGCCATGTCGAATCGCTTGTTTGCCTATCCCTTTGATCAGATCTACGCTTTGTATTTGCAAAAAGTCACCAAAAAAAGCCGAACGCAAGCCGAATTGGATGCGGTGCTCACGTGGCTAACGGGCTATGACGTTGAGTTTTTGCATACGACAACGCTGCCTTTACAAGACTTCTTCGCTCAAGCGACGCTGACGCCTTTTGCCAGCAAGATCACTGGGGTCGTTTGTGGCGTTCGCGTTGAAACGATCCAAGACCCATTGACCCAAAACATCCGCTATATGGATAAAGTCGTCGATGAATTGGCCAAAGGCAAAGCCGTCGCCAAGATCATGCGAAAATAATGCTAGAGGCGTCGAATATTTCCCGGGAACAATCGCGCATTTCGCGCCCGTCCCGTGGTATCAACGTTTCAAGCACCACCGATTTTACGGTGGCACAGTTTTGACCCTTTTCAAATTATTTTGGCTCATCGGGTACCTCTTTGGAGAATATCCCGTTGAGCTTTTTTGCGACTTCAAAGTTACTGTTTGGGTAGAGATGACCGTAAGTGCCGAGTGTCGTTTCGATATCCTCATGCCCCAGACGTTCTTTAATCTGGAGTGGATTTTCACCAAGGCTGATCAACAGCGACACATGCGAGTGGCGGAGGCCGTGCACGGTAATCCGCTGAACCTTGGCCGCATCGCTGTAAGTGTCCACAATGGCGATAAATTGTTGGTCGGAGCACGGAATTCCATTAAGTGAGAATACCCACTCGGAATTCACCATTACCGCTTGTGCGTCCTGCCACGCGCCTAAGCACGCAACGGTATCGTCATCAAGCGCCACGGTGCGGCGACTAGCGGCAGTCTTTGGCGCAGGCGTTTCAAACCAGTTGCGGTTGTGATAGTCCATCGTCTTATTGACGTTCACGGTTTTAGCTTCGAGATCAACGTCTGTCCACTTTAACGCCCGCGCTTCACCGCTTCGTAAGCCTGACATGAACATGAACCACAACATTGTGTAATCAAAGCGTCCTGTATACGTATCGGTATTCGTCTTGGCGAGTACCTTTTGGAAGTCAGCTTGCGTCCAGAACTGGATTTTTGCTTTCTTCTTTTTGATGAGGCCAACGACCCGCACGGGATTTTCAGTGATGATACCAAGCGCCTTAGCACGTTCAAGCACTTGGCCTAACATAATGTTGATGGTACGCGCATAGGATTGCTTACAGTCTTTGAGTACGCTGACTTGCCAATGTTGCACATCAATCGGCCGAATTTGGTCAATGATAATGTCGTTGAACCTAGTCAGATAATCGGTGTTCATCAAAACTAACCGTTGGCGGTAGGTGCGTGGTTTCACTTGGGTTTTGTACCAAGGTTTGAACACGTCCTCCATAAATTCGCCAAACTTAGTCTTCTTGATATCTTCATCATCAGCGACCCCAGCCGCCAACATTGCAACTCGTGCTTTTTTCGCCTCCGTTTTCGTTTTGAAGCCGTGGGCACGCTTTTGAATTCGCTTGCCCGTCCGTTTGTCAGTTCCTAAGCTTACGCGGAAGCTAAAAGTGCCATCCGCTTGTTTTGTAATTGGGTCTTTCGTAGTCAAGATAGTTCCTCCTTAACTGCGGAAAGGCCACTTGGTGCACCCTCAAGTTGGCTTAGTTTCAAGCCTAATACTGCGTCTACTGCTTCCACTGGAACACGGTCTACGCCTTTCTTACCGTACCATCCAAGGCCACGTTTGAGCAACAACTCTTTTGCCATTTTGATGATACGACTTGCTTGCGCTGGACTGTATCCCAGGTTAATAAGATCAGCTCTAGTCATCGTCAGGAAGACTGGCTGTTCTGGTACGTTAATATTCAATCAAATCACTTCCTAAAGTTTGGTGGGTGTCGCGCGGCACGCTATTCCGGCGGCCAATATTCAAAATAATCCGGCGGAATTTGCCTCTTTTCCGCCGATTTTTTTTGCGCTTTGACGATTTCTCAATTCCAATCCTGCATTATATTCCGGCCAC
>NZ_BAAFZI010000036.1:0-24734 GCF_045862175.1 Lacticaseibacillus salsurae
ATGTCAAAGGCCCTAAGGGCGATGGCACTGACGACACTGTCTTAGGCTCGATCAAGGCACCTAAGAATGGCGATACGATCGAGACAACGCCACAAGATCCAACGACTGACCACCCAGCTGGTGGGACGAATGTGATCATTCACCATGGTGATGGCAGCAAAGACAGCACCACGACGATCTGGAATGGCCAGACGCCACAAGTTGAAGCTGTTAAAGGCGAAGATGGCAAGACGAAGTATAGTTTCTATGTGCTTGGACCAGACGGGACAACACATGTGCCTGTCGGCACGGTGGACACCCCAGAAGTACCAAAGGTCAAAGCAGACGGGGACAAGTATGTCTTCTACCTGGACAACGGAACACCAGATGATCCATCAGACGACACCAAGCTTGGCGAGATCGCTAAGCCAGCAGATGGTAAAAATGGTGATACGATCAGCGTAACCCCACTTAAAGGTGACACTGAACATCCAAATGGCGGCTATACAGTCGAGATCATTGGTAGCGATGGGACGACTAAGAGCACTACGCCTGTCTACAACGGGAATGATGGCCAGACACCACAAGTTGAAGCTGTAAAAGGCGAAGACGGCAAGACGAAGTATAGTTTCTATGTGCTTGGACCGGATGGGACAACGCATGTGCCTGTCGGCACGGTGGACACCCCAGAAGTACCAAAGGTCAAAGCAGACGGGGACAAGTATGTCTTCTACCTGGACAACGGAACACCAGATGATCCATCAGACGACACCAAGCTTGGCGAAATCGCTAAGCCATCAGATGGTAAAAACGGTGATACGATCAAAGTGACCCCACTTGATGGTGATACTGAACATCCAAATGGCGGCTATACAGTCGAGATCATTGGTAGCGATGGGAAGCCGAAGAGCACTACGCCTGTATACAACGGGACTGATGGCCAGACACCACAAGTGGAAGCTGTAAAAGGCGAAGATGGCAAGACGAAGTATAGTTTCTATGTGCTTGGACCAGATGGGACAACACATGTGCCTGTCGGCACGGTGGACACCCCAGAAGTACCAAAGGTCAAAGCAGACGGGGACAAGTATGTCTTCTATCTGGACAACGGAACACCAGATGATCCATCAGACGACACCAAGCTTGGCGAGATCGCTAAGCCAGCAGATGGTAAAAACGGTGATACGATCAATGTAACTCCACTTAAAGGCGACACTGAACATCCAAATGGCGGCTATAAAGTCGAGATCATTGGTAGCGATGGGAAGCCGAAGAGCACTACGTCTGTCTACAACGGGAATGACGGGAAGACGCCACAGCTTGAAGCGGTAACAGACCCAGATACTGGCAAGGTCACTGGCTACAAGTTCTTCGTGATCGGCGACGATGGTCAGACTCATGAAACAGTCGGAACCTTCAATGTACCTGAAACACCGAAGTCGAAACTGAGCGATGACAAGAAGTCTTATATCTTCTACTTGGATAACGGTACGCCAGACGATCCAAGTGATGATACGACGCTTGGCACTGTGCCGATCGGTGATACGATCTCAGTCACTGACTACAAGCCAGTTGACGATAGCGATAAGAAGACGGGTTACACCGTCACGATCAAGCACGCCGATGGCACGACCGAAACGAAGAACCTGTTCAACGGCGATGGCGCAACAGCACCGACCATCACCCCTAATAAGGATGATGAGGGCAATGTTCTTAGCTACACGATCACTTATCCAGGTCAAGAACCAATTACGATCTACAACGGGACTAAAGGCGAGAAGGGTGACAAAGGCGATGCACCAACGTTAGAAGCAGTCACTGATCCGAAGACTGGCAAAACGACTGGGTACAAGTTCTATGTCATCGATGGCAATGGCGATAAACAGGAAGTGGGTGATTTTGAAGCACCGAAGGACGGCGATACGATTTCGGTGACTGATATCACACCAACAGATGCTGATCCGCGTACTGGCTACATTTTGACCATTAAGCATGCTGATGGGTCACAAGATGTGAAGACTGTGTACAATGGCCAAGATGGTCAAACACCAGTGGTAACGCCGATCACCAACGCCTCTGGTAAGGTGACAGGCTACACCTTCACATTGAATGGACAACCATCTGGCACGGTGCTCAACGGGACTGATGGCCAAACACCGCAAGTAGCAGAAGTCAAAGACGATGACGGCAACGTCACTGGCTACGAATTCTACTATGTCAACGGCGATGGCGAACGGATCGTTGTAGGCCAAGTGGCAGCGCCAAAGCCGATCACGATCACTGATACTCAAGTCAAAGACGGAATCACCACGTTGACCTTCTCTGATGGCAACAAAGTGACGATCAAAGATGGTAAAGATGGTGCTGCCGGTCAAACGCCGAAAGTGAAGGCAGTTGTAGGCGAAGATGGTAAAACCGACTACGAGTTCTATATCACCGATCAGGATGGCAAAGAGATCCCAGTTGGCACCGTCGACGCACCAAAAGACGGCAGCAACGGTCAGACACCAATCATGGAACCAGTTGTTGATGACAATGGTAAGACTATTCGCTACGACTTCTACTACACTAACGATGCTGGCGAAAAGGTAACCATGGGTACGATCCAGGCACCTAAGGACGGTCAAACACCAACGGTTAAGCCGTATACTGACAGCCAAGGCAAGACTGACGGCTACATTTTCACCTTGAATGGTGTTGATTACACTGTCCTTAACGGTAAAGATGCTGCACCACTGAAGGTGGATGACACCACGATCAATGACAACGGCGATACCGTGATCACCTTCTCTGATGGCACTAATGTCGTTGTGCCAAAAGGTCAAAAAGGTGATAACGCGCAAACGCCTAAGGTGCGCGCAGTCACAGATGACGCCGGCAAGACTAGCTATGAATTCTATGTCACCGATCAAGATGGCAATGAAACTCCAGTTGGTACCGTCGACGCACCTAAAGACGGCCAGACCCCAGCAGTTGCGCCACACACTGATGCTAATGGCGACGTTGATGGTTATGTCTTCACCCTCAATGGTAAAGATTATATTGTCAAAAACGGTACTGATCTGACGGTGAAGAGCACTGGCAAAGATGACGAGGGCAACACGGTCATCAACTTCTCTGACGGCTCGCAAGTCACGGTGGCCAAAGGCGCTGATGGCACCAATGGCAAGGATGGTCAAACACCTAAAGTCCGTGCAGTCACAGGCGCAGATGGCAAGACTAGCTATGAGTTCTATGTCACCGACCAAGATGGCAACCAGACGCCAGTAGGTACTGTCGATGCGCCTAAAGATGGCGTTGACGGCAAGACCCCATCAGTTGAAGCAATCAAAGATGGGGATGGCAACATCACGAGCTACAGCTTCTACTACACCAACGAAGCTGGTGAAAAGGTTCCTATGGGCTCAGTTGACGCACCTAAGGATGGCAAAACACCTGAGGTCAAGCCACACACTGACAGCAATGGCAACGTTGATGGTTATGTCTTCACCCTTAACGGTCAAGACTACATCGTCAAAAACGGTACTGATCTGACGGTGAAGAGCACTGGCAAAGATGACGACGGCAACACGGTCATCAACTTCTCTGATGGTTCACAAGTCACAGTGGCCAAAGGCGCTGACGGTAAAGATGGCGTCGATGGAAAAGATGCGCAAACACCTAAAGTTCGCGCAGTCAAAGGCGCAGATGGCAAGACCAGCTACGAGTTCTATGTCACCGATCAAGATGGCAACGAAACGCCAGTTGGCACAGTCGATGCCCCTCAAGATGGTGTAAACGGCAAGGATGGTCAAGCCCCTCAAGTCGAGGCAATTAAAGATGACGCTGGCAACATTGTCAGCTACACCTTCTACACGATCGGCGAAGACGGCAAGAAGATCCCAACCGGCACTGTGGATGCCCCTAAAGATGGCAAGACGCCTGAAGTTAAACCACACACTGACAGCAATGGTAACGTTGATGGTTATGTCTTCACCCTTAACGGTCAAGACTACATCGTGAAAAACGGTACCGATCTGACGGTGAAGAGCACTGGCAAAGATGGTGATGGCAACACAGTCATCAACTTCTCTGATGGTTCTCAAGCTATCGTGGCCAAAGGCGCTGATGGTAAAGATGGCGTCGATGGCAAAGACGGTCAAACGCCTAAAGTCCGCGCAGTCCAAGGCGCAGATGGTAAGACCAGCTATGAATTCTATGTCACTGATCAAGATGGCAACGAAACGCCAGTTGGTACTGTCGACGCCCCTCAAGATGGCGTTGACGGCAAGGATGGTCAAACCCCTCAAGTCGAGGCGGTCAAAGATGATGCTGGCAACATTGTCAGCTACACCTTCTACACGATCGGCGAAGATGGCAAGAAGATCCCAACCGGCACAGTGGCAGCACCTAAGGATGGTAAGACGCCTGAGGTCAAGCCACACACTGATGATGAAGGCAAGGTCGATGGTTACACGTTCACGCTTAATGGTGTTGACTACACGGTTAAGAATGGCGTCGACGGTAAAGATGGTGTTGATGGCACCGATGCTAAGCCGCTGACTGTTACTGGCTCCTTCATCGATGAAGATGGTAACACCAAGATCACCTTCTCTGATGGCTCTACAGCCACTGTGAATAAAGGTGAAAATGGTAAAGATGCACAAACACCAAAAGTCCGCGCTAAAGTCGGTGAAGACGGCACCACCAGCTACGAGTTCTACGTCGTTGGCGATGATGGCAAGGAAACCACTGTTGGCACCGTTCAAGCACCAAAAGATGGTAAAGATGGCAAGACGCTTTCAGTTGAAGCAATCAAAGATGACACTGGCAAGACTACAGGGTATCGCTTCTTCTACATCGGCGACGATGGTAAGCAAGTCACAGCAGGTGTTGTTGAGGCACCTAAAGATGGCAAGACTCCTGAAGTCAAGCCACACACTGATGGTGAAGGCAAGGTTGATGGCTACACCTTCACGCTTGATGGTGTTGATTACACCGTTAAGAATGGCACAGACGGTAAAGATGGCGTTGATGGAAAGGATGGTGTCAACGGTAAAGACGGCGTAGATGCTAAGCCGTTAACGATCACTAACTCGACCATTGATGAAGATGGCAACACCCAGATCATTTTCTCCGATGGCTCAACAGTCGTTGTGAACAAGGGTGAAAAAGGTGATGCCGGTCAAACACCACAGATCCGGGCGAAAGTCGGCGAAGATGGCACCACCAGCTACGAGTTCTACGTTGTCGGTAAAGATGGCAAAGAAACCACTGTTGGCACCGTTCAAGCACCGAAAGACGGCGCCCTGGTCAAACGCCGAAAGTTGAAGCCATTACTGATGACAGTGGCAAAGTGGTTCGATACAACTTCTACACCACTGACGAAGATGGCAACAAGATTTCTGTTGGTACCGTGCCAGCGCCGGCCGACGGTGAAGATGGCAAGACCCCAACAGTCAAGCCACACACTGATTCTGACGGCAAGGTCGATGGCTGGATCTTCACACCCAATGGCGTCGATTACACTGTGACCAACGGTGCAAAAGGCGACAAAGGTGATCAAGGGGAACCAGGTCAAACACCAAAAGTCAAAGTCGTTGAAAACGCTGATGGCAGCAAGTCGTATGTCTTCTACACCACAGGCGCAGACGGCGTCGACAAGACGATCAGCACGATCCCAGCACCTAAGGATGGCGAAGACGGCGAAGATGGGCACACGCCATTAGTTGAACCGATCAAAGATGAAAATGGTAAGACGACTGGTTACAGCTTCTACTACATTGACAAGAATGGGGATAAAGTCCCGCTTGGCACAGTAGATGCACCGGCAGACGGTTTATCAGCATTCGAACTTTGGCTCCAAACTGACGGTGCCGATCTCACCGGTGACGGCGATATCGATCTGAAAGACTTCGAGCTATTCAATAAAGGCGATACCGGCGACAAGGGTCCTACCGGCGACAAGGGTCCTACTGGTGACAAAGGTCCAACCGGCGACCAAGGTCCAACTGGAGACGAAGGCCCAACAGGTGATCAAGGTCCAACTGGAGACGAAGGTCCAACAGGTGATCAAGGTCCAACTGGAGACGAAGGTCCAACTGGTGATCAGGGTCCAACAGGTGATCAAGGTCCAACTGGAGACGAAGGTCCAACAGGTGATCAAGGTCCAACTGGAGACGAAGGTCCAACCGGCGATCAAGGTCCAACCGGCGATCAAGGTCCAACTGGTGATCAGGGTCCAACAGGTGATCAAGGTCCAACTGGAGACGAAGGTCCAACCGGCGATCAAGGTCCAACTGGAGACGAAGGCCCAACAGGTGATCAAGGTCCAACTGGAGACGAAGGTCCAACAGGTGATCAAGGTCCAACTGGAGACGAAGGTCCAACTGGCGATCAAGGTCCAACTGGAGACGAAGGTCCAACCGGCGATCAAGGTCCAACAGGTGATCAAGGTCCAACAGGTGATCAAGGTCCAACCGGTGATCAGGGTCCAACTGGAGACGAAGGTCCAACCGACGATCAAGGTCCAACTGGAGACGAAGGTCCAACCGGCGATCAAGGCCCAACCGGAGACGAAGGTCCAACTGGTGATCAAGGCCCAACCGGGGACGAAGGCCCAACGGGTGATACAACCAATACGCCAGGCGGCAATGACCCAGATGGCAATACGCCAGATGGTAACGACCCTGATGGCAATGACCCAGCTGGGAACACACCGGACGGCAATGACCCAGACGGTAACACCCCAGACGGGAACGACCCAGATGGGAATACGCCAGATGGTAACACACCGGATGGCAATGACCCAGACGGGAACACCCCAGATGGCAATACTCCAAATGGCAATGACCCAGACGGTAACACCCCAGATGGCAATACCCCAGATGGGAATACGCCAGACGGTAACACGCCAGATGGCAATGACCCAGATGGCAATACCCCAGACGGCAACACGCCGGACGGTAATACGCCGGACGGTAATACGCCAGACGGCAATGACCCAGACGGTAATACGCCAGATGGCAATGACCCAGATGCTTCTGGTGATCAACCGAGCCGTACCTCATTACCAGATACGTTCGGTGGAGATCCCGAAGTTGATCCTGATCCAAGTGGCAACCAAGGATCTGGTACGCCAAACCAAAGCACGAACCAAGGGTCTGATACACCTGCACCAAGTGGTCAACCACAGCGCGTTACTTTAGCTGATACGCTGGGCGGCGCCACTGAAGTCGGGTCAGACACTTTGGCAAGTGGCACCACCAGTGGTCGTCGTTCGTTGCCTGATACGAGTGATTCAGACGACGCGGCAGTGATCTTGGCCGGTGTTGGGTTAACCATTGCAGACGCCTTAGCAGCATTTGCAATTGCCAAAAAGCGGCGCGACTCTGATGACGATCCGCTGTACTAAGCTCACAGCAATGTGAGTCTCGCGCAAGCTGGGTACTTTGGAAAACCAAAGTAGTCAGCTTGTTCTTACATATAAGTGTGAAAGAGGTAACTGATAATGAAAAAGCTTTCGATCATTATTACCTATCACCAGGAAACACAAGTGCAAATTCAGCGCGCCTTTGCCAGCGTGGCGATGCAAGTTGGCGTCGATTTTTCAGAGCTGGAAGTGTTGCTGGTCGGCGATGGGGTACCACCGCTGCCAAGCAACTTGTTTGTAGCGCCTCAAGCTTTGTCTGTGCGGCAACTGACTTACCAGCCTAGTCGTGGTGCTGGGGTAGCGCGGCAAACAGGAATCGATAATACGACCGGCCGCTATGTCATGTTTATTGATGCGGATGACGTGATGCAAGACGTTTTCGTATTGAGAAATCTGCTGGCGCCGATCAAAACCAGTGATTATGATGTGGTGATCGCGCGTTACACTAAACAGCAACATTTTGGCCAACAAGTTCGTTACACGTTGTCGGCGGAACATGACTGGAAAGCCGCTTATGCGAAGCTTTATCATCGTGAATACATCGAACGTATCGGCTTGCGCTGGCGGCCGGATCTGCGGATCTTTGAAGACACCTATTTTGTTGGGCTAGCTTGTGAGCTGGCACAGCAGGGCTTTTACTTGAATCGCTCAGTGTATGTGTGGTTGTGGAATCCTGAATCGACCGTGCGCAAAAACGACCATGAATTTGATCATCAGTTGGATGTGTGGGCGCTCTCGAACCGCTACAGCTTGGCGGTGTTGCGTGAGAAAAAGCCGGCAGTCTGGCCGCGAAATTTCTATCACTACATGGCGGATCTGTTTTACCGCCAACAAGTGTACGCCCCAGCAGACGCCGCCGCTTTTATCGCAGAACAAACCACTTTGCTGGTCGCCAACCGTTCGCTATGGACGGCAGCGGGGCAGGCACAAATTCGCGCCGAAGTCATGAAGTTGCGCCAAAAAGGTGGCAACTATGCAGGTATGCCAATGGATGGATTCGATGATTTTTTGGCGACGCAAATGGGCTACTTGAAACAAGCCTATCAACAATTTGTTGCCAACCGTTGAAGTAGCCGATAATTTGAATGGCAAAGCGATTTTGATGGTGGACTGACACCCGAATTGGAGTAGACTTAGCTTAAGCAGTAATCGCTGTCACAGCAGGTGTGTCGGGCATATGGATTTGAATGAGTTGGAGGAAATTAGCGTGAGTAAGACTTTGAGCCTCATCATTGCAATGGAATCAGCGACTGTGCAGGATCTTGCGGTTCCATTGTCGTCTGTGAATAATCAGTTAGGCGTTGATTTTCGCCAAATCGAAGTGCTGTTGATCGATAATGGCCGCTACCAGCTGGAAGATCTGGAACCTTTGCGCGTCTTTAATCGCTTGAAGTTTCGCTACATCAAGCCAGCGAAGATCTGGAATTGGCCAACTGCATTTGAGCAAGGCTTGATGCTGGCGACTGGCGATTTCGTCGCGTTCATGGGGCCGAATATGCAGTTCAACTCAGTGGACGTGTTGCAACAAGTTTTTGCTGAGATCGCGGTACATCCCAAAACGCAGCTATTTTCCGGGTTGCTGCTTCGAGAAGATATGCAACCAGATCGCAGTTTTACTTATGAAGTTGAAGCCACGACGCATTTGTTGCGCGGCCGCTTTATCAACCGTGCGCTGATGATGCAAAGTGGGATCACGTTTGAAGATTTTGGCGCGTATACAGAGCCTTTTGTTGGGCAGCTAGTAGAAGCGGTGGCCAAAGAGCCACAACAGTTGGACAAAGCAGTGTCTGTGCAATTTCTCGGGCGCACAGTGTCAGATGCTGTGTTGCCGCCAGCGCCGGCCAAGTTGCAACTGGATTGGGTGCGGATGATGGCGCGCTACTTGCATTTGTTGCAAAAACTCGCCCCAGAACGTTACGTGCAAACCTTGGCCAAAACCATCGTGCGCTTTTATTCGCAAGCCGGCCAAGATGCGGCGATGACGGCGCAAATGGCTGAGCTGACTGCGCAGAATGCACCACAGTGGCCGCAAGTTTTGGCGTTTGTTAATAACTTACAAAACGCTGATCACACGTCGACTGCCCCTTGGAATGTGGAACCGTCACGTTTCCAAGCTTATCTGCAACGCGTATCACCGCTAAAAGCTGAAGTTTCGGCACAAAGTTGAACAAAATCTAAAGCGTCTTTGTATCGTGATCCATGGTACAAAGGCGCTTTGTTTTCGAGACAAATTTGTGAAAATCTGACCGCGACCAAGCAAGGTGTCAGGTATGATAGTGAAAGGCAAAAGGAGGGGTACGGATGATCGATGAAAAAGCAGGACAGGTTGGCATTGGGCGCGCATTCAAAGATTATTTTCGCGGGTACGTTGAGTTTTTAGGCAAAACGACACGCGCTGGGTATTGGTGGATGCAACTGATTTTATTTTTTGTTTGGTTGGCGTTATTTGGGTGGCTGATCGTCACGATCGTTTCCGCCTTCACGCACTCAACGACATCGCCGAACTGGGCGTTGTTGATCGCGCCGATCGTCGTGATGGTCGTCGTCGCCTTGGCATTGTTCTTGCCGAATTTAGCGCTAAAAGTGCGGCGCTATCGAGATGTCGGCTTGCGTGGGCGTGGGGCTGCGGTGTTGTTAGGGATCCAGTATTTAATGAGCATGGCGATCAATCTTGGTCAATCAACGCGGACGATCCATCAACTCGCCGCGCTACAAGATTTCAACACTAAGTTCACTGCCAGCGTCCCTAACGGCTTTGGGTGGTTGACGACTTTGATCTCGTTGGCGTTTAGCATTTTCTTTTTCGTGTTGACGGTATTGCCTAGCGATACGATGGTCACCACCAGTAATAATGCGGTCATGCAGTTTTTCTTGCGGGAAAAGGCTGAGGAACCAAGTGACTGATCACAATAAAACAGCCGCCGTGCCATCGCGATGGCACGGCGGCTTTCGTTTCAACAAATTCCGCAAAAATAGGCACTTTTTCAACCATTGGTTGAAAAAGTGCCCACTACACCAATTTAGGTGCCTTCAAATTCGTTTGTGAAGTGTGACCCTCGAGTGATTTAAGGTCACACGTTGTCATGCCCGTGGGCACTCGAACAGCCACAGTCCAAAACTCACTGTGGGTAAAACGGTGGCGCAGGTGGATCCCGGGTTTTGCACAATCCGACGCGTAAGAAGATGCTGTTGTGACTGATCTTGGAGATTCAGCGGACAAACTGGGCGACAGTTGTCGCGATGATCCCCTCGAATCGTCGCCAAGCGATCAGAGCTTACGGGTCGCTTCTGTGACTCACTTTTGTCGAAGTGATAGCTGACAATTTTCTTCGGTACCCCAGCGACTTTTTGCCCACGGGAATGCACATCACCACGCTTCGACATCATGGCGATGTTTGTTGCCACAAAGCGCAGACGATGTACCTAACCGCGCGGCTTTGCTTAGTGCTTTTTCGCCAACAAAAGCAAGTCCTTGACACTTACTTTTAGTTGGTGAATGAAGCATAACACCTTTGATCTAAAAGTGCAAGCGCTTTTTTAAAAACATTCAAAAAAGCCAACTGACTGGCAGTTGGCTTGATGAGATCTAGGCTTCTTCGTCGACACGTAAAGGCAAACCGGATTGTAAGTCATCGATTTCAACAACGCGGTAGCCTTTCTTTTCGAGCTTGGAAACGACCAAGTTCAAAGTGTTTTCATCTGTGCCGGCTGGTAAAGTGAATAACGTGCGGCGAATGAACTCGCCACCTTTGGCATCCAAGGTGATCGCACTGGCTAAATCGGTATATTTGGCTAAGATCTTGCTCATGGCAGCCAAGTCACCGCGCCCTTGAGGCCCGCCTGAAGACATCACGGTCAACACATAAGAGCCGACATCCACGTGCCAAGATTCACTTAACATGGAAAGCAATGCCGAGTGAGTCAAAATGCCATAGAAGTTGGCATTTTCATCCAACACAGCAATGTATGGCAAGTCTTTAATGTTGAAAAAGACTTTGAAGAACGGGGCGTTGACTGGAATGGTTTTGGTGGCATTCTTCAGAAGGTAAGTGACAGGTAAACTCATGTCGCCACCTTGGGATTTATGCCGGTAAATGTGCATCTTATAAATATTACCGCGGAAGATCTGCCCGCTTTCATCGAGGATCGGGACGCATCGGAATCCGGAATCTTCCAGAACCTTCAGCGCTTCTTCCAAGGTGACAGTCTCTTTCACGGTGGTCAGGAATTCCTTCTTGAGTACCAGGGACTTGATTAACATATTGCAACCTCCATGAAGCCGTTTTGGGAATATTAAAACTTTCTCATCTAATCATACCACATCCGTTACCTGACACCAACGATTGGCTTGTGCTTTTTGCGAATACAAGCGCTGCCAGTTTGCGGCCAATAAAAAACGCCTACTCGCAGGAGTAGGCGTTAAACCAGTCAGATTACTGACGAGTTTCGATGTCGTTAGCAGCGAAGGCATCGTTGATGATCTTCTTCAATTGCTTAGCAGAAGCATCCATGGATTCTTGTTCGTGGTCAGTCAAAGGAATTTCCAAAATGTTTTGGATACCATTGCGGTTGATCACAGCAGGGGAACCGATGTAGATGTCGTTTTGACCATATTGGCCTTCCATGTAAACGGACAATGGCAAAACAGCATTTTCGTCAGAGAGGATCGCTTTGGAGATACGAGCCAAGGCAGTCGCGATACCATAGAAGGTCGCACCCTTGAGCTTGATGATTTCGTAAGCGGCGTCACGGACGTTTTCGAACATGTCGACAAGCTTGGATTCATCGATTTCTGGGTGAGACTTGACCCATTCAGAGATCTTGATGCCGCCGATGTTAGCGTGAGACCAAACAGGGAATTCGGTATCACCATGTTCACCCATGATGTAAGCATGGACGGAACGGGCGTCAACGCCAACCATTTCAGCAATGGATTGACGGAAACGAGCAGTGTCCAAGGAAGTACCAGAACCCACAACGCGGTTCTTAGGGAAGCCAGAAAGCTTCCAAGTAGCGTAGGTCAAGATGTCAACTGGGTTAGCAGCGACTAAGAAGATCCCGTTAAAGCCAGATTCAACGATTGGGTCAACGATGGACTTCAAGATCTTCAAGTTTTTGTTAACGAGGTCAAGACGAGTTTCGCCAGGCTTCTGAGGAGCGCCGGCAGTGATGACAACAAGGTCAGCATCCTTAGCGTCAGAATATTCAGCGGAGTAGATCGTCTTTGGACTGGTGAATGGGAGCGCGTTGCTTAAATCGATCGCGTCACCTTTCGTCTTGTCCTTAAAAATGTCAACGATCCCGATTTCTTGGGCGATGCCTTGCAATACCATTGCGTAGGCGTAACTGGAACCAACGGCACCATCACCAACAAGAATTACTTTTTGGTGATCTGTTTGAGTGTTTGCCACGGTGATACCATCCTTTCTTATTTGCAATCATGCAATTCATCTGTTAGTATAGCACAATTATTCTTGTGTGCACGACTTTTCACTGTCTTTTTTCATTTCTAATATGAATCTTACAAAACCGCTCGTGGCCGGCATGACGCCTTTTTGTGAACTTGACTAGCTTTGTCGACGCGCTAAAGTAAGGGATTTCACGTGCTTATTTTCACAAACAATGTATGCCTTTTCATGACCTGTCTCAACAAAAACTTATAAACTGTAGCACAAGCCTTGAAATCGGCCTTTGTGCTATAATCGAAGCGAACGTCGGGAAAAAATCTTTCCGGCCATTTTTGCGTTTAAATATGGAGGAACATTTTGAAAATGATCGTCGGCCTGGGCAATCCAGGCAGTAAATATGCCAAAACCAAACATAATATCGGCTTTATGGCCATTGACGCGTTATCCAAGCGCTTGGATATTCCCGTGACCAAACATGAATTTGATGCGCTAACTGGCACTGGGTTTGTCGATGGCGAAAAAGTGATGCTGGTCAAACCGGTGACGTTTATGAACGATTCCGGGCGCGCAGTGGGCCAACTAAAAGCTTTTTATCGCTTTGAACAATCTGAGATCTTCATCATTCAAGATGATATGGACATGACCATGGGCCGTTTGCGCCTGCGTCCACGCGGCTCGGCTGGTGGGCACAACGGGATCAAATCGATCATTGCCGTACTGGGGACGGCAGATTTTCAACGGGCCAAAATCGGCATCCAACACCCAGCCAAACAACGCGTGGTCGATTGGGTGTTGACCCCATTTCAAGGTGATGACGCGATTGCTGTGGCCAATGGGTTGGATAAACTGCAAGACGCGTTGATCGATTGGATCCATGGCACCAGCTTTGAACAATTGATGAATCAATTTAACTAAACCCTATATATAGAAACAACATGATGGAGGTGAATCCATGGAACTGATCGATTTATTCAACCAAGAACCGGCATTGCAAAAGCTATGGCCGCAACTTCACACTGGGCGGCATTTGGTCACTGGCGTCAATGGCAGTGCCAAAACCGTTTTGCTGGCGGCGGCGTTGCGCCAACTCAAACGCCAATTGGTGGTGATTGAAGACAACCGCTATCACGCCGAAGAATTGGTGGCAGATCTCACTGATCTGATCGGTGAAGCCAAAGTGTGGGCGTTTCCAGTTGAAGATGTGTTAGCCGCAGAAGTAGCGGTGTCGTCGCCTGACACCAAAAACACCCGCATCAACACCTTGAATTGGCTGCAACAAGGCGAACCTGGGATCATTGTCACCAGCTTGGCTGGCATCAAACGCTTGTTGCCGCCTCAACAAGTTTGGCAACAAGCAGGGATCCATTTGGACATGGATTCACAAGTGGACTTGTCCGCGCTTACCCAACAACTGATCGATGCCGGCTACACCCGCGACAGCTTGGTGGGCGTGCCAGGGCAGTTTGCTGTGCGCGGCGGGATCGTTGATATTTATCCATTGAATGCAGATGACCCAGTGCGGATCGAATTATTTGATACTGAGGTGGATTCGATCCGGCGTTTTGACATGCGCACCCAACGTAGCATTCGCCAACTTAATGCCATCGATATTCCCCCAGCCACGGATCTGATCGCCAGTCGGGACCGGTTAAAAGCCGCTGGGGAGAACTTGTTGACGCAAGCGCAAGCCAAGTTGCAAACCACGAAAGCCAAAGTCGCCAAAACGGCCTTGAAAAATGGCATCATCGCCACAGCCGAGCAATTGGCCCAAGGCGAATCAGTGGATCAATTGGCGTTATATATGCCTAGCTTGTACCCAGATGCCGAGCGTTTGTGCGATTATGCGCAAGCCGATGCGCTGGTGGTGTTTGATGATTACACCCGGTTGTTAGACGCGGATGTGACGTTAGTCGATGAAACTAACGCTTGGTATGGTGGCTTGCAGTCTGAAGGCCGCTTGTTAGCCGAACAACCTAACTTAACGATCCAAAGTTTTGATCATGATGACACGCATGCACATTTATATTTGAGCTTGTTTCAAAAAGGCATGGGGAACTTGCGACTGGCTTCATTGACTAATATCGTGTCGCGCAACATCCAACAGTTCTTCAGCCAAATGCCGCTGCTTAAAACCGAAGCAGACCGCTGGCGCAAACAAGGCATGACCGTGTTATACATGGTGCCGGAACAAACGCGCTTGGAGAAATTAGCCAGCAACTTACGGGATTTTGAAGTGGACACGGTGATCAGCCCGAAAACTGACTTGCTGGAAAATACCCAACAATTAGTCGCCAGCAACTTACAAAATGGTTTTGAACTGCCTGATTTAAAGCTGGTTGTGGTCACTGCACATGAATTGTTCAATACCAAGACTCACCGCAAAGCCCGGCATCAAACGTTAGCCAACGCAGAACGGTTGCGTTCGTACACCGAGTTGGTACCAGGCGATTATGTGGTGCATGTCAACCACGGAATCGGCCAATATACCGGTTTGCAAACGTTGATGGTTGACGGCGTGCATAAAGACTACATCACCATCGTTTATCAAAAAGGTGATCAGCTGTTTATTCCCGTCAGCCAGTTGAATATGGTGCAAAAATATGTTGCCGCTGATGGCAAAAAACCTAAGATCAACAAACTAGGCGGCGCCGAATGGCAAAAAACCAAGCGTCGCGTCGCCGCTAAGATCGAAGACATTGCCGATGACTTGATCAAGTTATACGCTGAGCGCGAAGCGGAACCTGGCTTTGCCTTTGCCCCAGATGATGACTTGCAAAAGCAGTTTGAAGAGGAGTTTGCTTATCCGGAAACTGCTGATCAATTGCGTTCAGTCAAAGAGATCAAACAAGACATGGAAAAGCCGCGCCCCATGGATCGCTTATTAGTCGGGGATGTTGGTTTTGGCAAAACTGAAGTGGCGTTGCGCGCAGCATTTAAAGCCGTCGAAAATGGCAAGCAAGTGGCGCTGTTGGTGCCAACGACGATTTTGGCGCAGCAACATTTTGATACCATGACCGATCGCTTCGCCGATTTTCCGATCAATGTGGCGATGCTGTCGCGTTTTCGCACGCAAGCACAAAGCAAAGCAACCCTTAAAGGCTTAGCTAGCGGTGAGGTCGATATCGTAGTCGGCACACATCGCTTGTTGTCAAAAGATGTCCACTATAAAGACTTGGGGTTATTGATCGTTGATGAAGAACAGCGCTTTGGCGTCAAGCACAAAGAAAAACTCAAAGCCTTGAAAGCCAATGTCGATGTGTTGACATTGACGGCGACCCCGATCCCGCGGACGTTAAACATGTCGATACTTGGGGTGCGCGATTTATCAGTGATCGAAACGCCGCCGACCAACCGCTACCCGATCCAAACCTTTGTCATGGAACAAAATGGCGGCACCATTCGCTCAGCTATTGAGCGCGAACTGGAACGCGGCGGCCAAGTCTTTTATTTGCATAACCGCGTGGAAGATATTGAACAAACCGTCGCCCAAATCGAGCAGCTGGTGCCCAATGCCACTGTGGCATATGCTCATGGGCAAATGACAGAAAACCAACTGGAAAATGTTATTTACGACTTTTTGCATGGGGCGTATGACGTGTTAGTCACCACGACCATTATTGAAACGGGTGTGGATATGCCCAATGTCAACACCTTGATCATTGAACATGCCGACCGTTACGGCTTGTCTCAGCTGTATCAACTGCGCGGGCGGATCGGTCGCTCCAGTCGCGTGGCGTATGCGTATTTCATGTACCAACCAGACAAAGTGTTGACTGAAGTGGCCGAAAAGCGGCTACAAGCGATCCGAGATTTCACTGAACTAGGGGCGGGGTTTAAGATCGCCATGCGCGATTTGTCGATCCGCGGTGCCGGCAACTTATTAGGCTCACAACAGCATGGTTTCATCGATTCCGTCGGTTATGATCTGTATACCCAAATGCTCAACGAAGCCGTTGCCGCCAAACAAGGCAACGCCAAAGCCAAGCGCATGGATACCGAAGTTGATCTGGATCTGGAAGCTTACTTGCCAACTGATTATGTCAGTGATTCGCGCCAAAAAATCGAATTGTACAAACGGTTGCGTGAAGCCACCAATGATGATCAGCTCAATGAGATCCAAGATGACTTGATCGACCGCTTTGGAGATTACCCAACGCCAGTGACCAACTTGTTGGCGATCACGCATATGAAGCGGTTTGCCGATGCAGCGTTAGTCGAAAAGATCACCCAAAATGGACAAACAGTGGTGTTGACCATGTCGCCTCAAGCCAGCGAAAAACTTGCTGGCGTGGCGGTGTTCAAAGCTTTACAAGCCACCACCTTGAAAGCGCGGGTGGCAGCAGATCCGGCGAAATTAAAAGTCTCGTTAGTGATCCCCAAAACCATGGCAGCGACAGATTGGCTTCATGAATTAGAAGCCTTTTGCCAAGCGATGGCCAAAGTGGTGTCTCCTGATACCACTCCAATTGAGGTTTGATATGCAAAATCCCCAAATGAAGCGCCTGTTGCAAGGTGCGTGGACGTTGAGCTTGGCGGCGATGATCGCCAAGATCTTAAGTGCGATCTACCGCGTGCCATTTCAAAATTTAGTCGGGGATACCGGCTTTTATGTGTATCAACAAGTTTACCCGCTGTATGGCATCGGGATGACGTTTGCATTGTCGGGCTTTCCAGTGTTCATTTCCAAGCTGGTGGCAGAAGCGCGTGAGCCTGATGCCCAAGCGGCAGTGACGCATCAAGCCCAAGTGTTGTTGACGTGGCTAAGTTGGGCGATGTTTTTCGGCTTGTTTGGCTTTTCCAAAGCCATCGCCTCGGCAATGGCTGATCCGCAATTGGCGGCTTTGATCCAAACCGTGGCATTTATGTTTTTGACCATGCCGATTTTAGCGACAGGCCGCGGGTATTTCCAAGGCACGTTTGATATGTCCAAAACAGCCGTCAGCCAAGTGGTGGAACAAGTGATCCGCGTGGCGGTGATCTTATTGGCTGCCAGTGTGGCCACCAAAGCCCACTGGGATCCTTACAAAATGGGCGTCGTGGCCATGAGTGGGGCGTTTTTTGGCGGCTTGGCGGCGACTGGCACGTTGTGGCCAGCGTTTCATCGCGTTTTTGCCAAGCGCCATTTTGCTTGGCCCGGGTTTGGCAGTTATTGGCACTTGCTCAAACGCTTTGTGGTCGAAGGTGGCAGTATTGCCTTATTTGCCGCGATGTTGATCATGTTGCAACTGGTGGATTCGTTTACCGTGACGCGCGGTTTGCAAGCCAGCGGGGTGCCGTTTGCACTGGCTAAAAGCTTAAAAGGCGTCTATGACCGCGGCCAACCTTTGGTCCAATTAGGCTTGGTGGTGGCTACGGCACTTTCGGCGACCTTGTTGCCAAGCTTGACTACCGCGTTTGCGCGCGGGCAACACCAGCGTTTTGACCACACTGCCGCGCAGTTGATCCGCTTTAACTTGGCGTTGTCCACTGCGGCGACTGCCGGGTTAGTGGTGGTGATGCCTGCAGTCAATTGGTTATTGTTTGGTGATCGTAGTGGCCAATTGGCCTTACAAACGTATGTGATCGCCATTGTCTTAGTGGCGATGATCAATGCTTATAATGCGATCTTACAAAGTTTGAATCGCTACCGCGGCACCACGCGGGTGTTGATGATCGGCTTTGTGGTGAAGCTGCTGAGCAATCAATGGCTGGTGACGCGTTTGGGCACATTAGGCGCCAGTGTTTCGACATTATTGGCGCTGCTGGTGATCACTGGATTGCTGGCGATCCAAGTGCCTATGACGATTCGGCAAGTGGCTGATCGCGACCACTTTTATCTCAAACTCACTGCGATCACTGCAGCTATGGTGATCGTGGTTGACGGGGTGATGGCGGTGATGCCTTTTGCTAGTCGCGAACAAGCGATCTTAGTGGCCGGTGTGGCAGTGGTTGTCGGCGTGATCGTATTTGTGCTCGGCGCCACTTGGGTGCATTTATTTACCGCCCGAGAAGTCTTGGCCTTGCCATTAGGGCGCAGATTTCTTAAAATGACGCATAAGCGCAAATAAGAATATTCCCTGAGACGAGCGTTGCAGTCTTATAGACAAGCGAAAGGAAACAATATGCGATTAGATAAATTTTTGAAAGTTTCTCGGATCATCAAGCGGCGCACTGTCGCCAAAGAAATCGCCGATAAAGGCCGCATCACCATTAACGACAAGCTCGCCAAATCATCTTCTGAGGTGTCAGTTGGGGATGTGTTGGTGATCGCGTTTGGTAACAAAACGTTGACAGTGAAAGTTGAAGCCTTGGTTGAATCGACGAAAAAACAAGATGCCGGGGAAATGTTCAGCGTGGTTGCTGAAACATACAAAGAACAGTACTGATTTTACCTGGCTGTAATATGCCGCAAGCGGATACTTTGGTATACTGAAGGTATCGACGAAAGGTGGCCGCATGATGGAACAAACTAAAATCAAGCGTATGCCGCAGCGTCCTTTAACGACGCCGCGGGCTGATCAGCCCAAGTTATCCCGCATCCATAAGCTTCGCTTGCGGCTATTGTTGGGTATTTTGGTGGTGATCTTGGCATTTGGTGGCTGGCAGTTGCATCGCGTGCAGACGCAAATCGCGCAAAGCCAAGTCCAAGTCGATCACGCCAAGTCGCAACTCAAATCAGTTGAAGCCAAAAAGCAAGCCTTAAAAGTGCAAGTGGATCAGCTTCACAATGATGACTACTTGGCCAAATTGGTGCGCCAAAAGTACTTGGTGTCCAAGTCTGGTGAAGTCATTTTTGAATTGCCTGGCACCGCCTCAAAGCTCACTGGCAATGGCAACTGATCAGTTGCACACCGCATGCGGCATGGTATACTAAGAGTCACATTAGACACGGAGGACAATTTTTTATATGGCAGTTGAAGTTGGCGCAAAGGTTTCTGGCAAGGTCACAGGGATCACGAATTTTGGCGCCTTTGTTGATCTGGGAGAAGGCAAGTCTGGGTTAGTCCACATCAGTGAGATCTCTGATGGGTATGTCAAAGATATTCATGATGTGTTAAGCATTGGGGATACCGTGACTGCCGTGGTGATGCAGATCAAAGATGGTAAAGTCGGGTTATCGATCCGGCGCGCAGATGGTAAGCCGCATGAAGAACATGCGCACCATCAAGGCGGCCATGCACATGGCCCAGCCAACCATGACAATCAAGCTGCACGTCCTCAAAATCATGGGGCTTCCCATTCGCCGCGTCCAGCAAACCATCATACGCAGCCACAAAAGCCTGCTTTAACGGGTTTTGATGCCATGATGTCTGGCTTTTTGAAAGAAAGCGAAGATCGCTTAAGTAGCTTGCGGCGCAATACTGAAGGCAAACGTGGTGGCCGCGGCGGCCGCCGCAGTTAATGCGCTTAACTGGGCTGAAACCGTTAGTTTGAGCCTAACATTCAAACGCCTTTGGGCCACGCAATGAATCGTTGACGTGGCTCAAAGGCGTTTGTGTGTCTGCAGGGTCGTGAAAGCCTGACCCCTTGGCCTGCCTATTTGGTAAATATTGGTCAAATTCTTACGACACGGCGTCATAATTCAGCCTTTAGTCCCACGCGAGTTGATCGTGGCAGTGGTAAAGTGAATGCACATTCACAAGACAGCGGTTAGAAAGGAGCGCATATGCTATCTGGGAATGACTTACTTAGCGATTTTGCCCTTGATCCCACAGCGCCTTTGGTGGTGGCGGTGTCAGGCGGCGTTGATTCGATGGTGTTGTTGACGCTACTGAGTCAAACCAAGCATCCGCTGATCGCAGCGACGTTTGACCATCATATGCGCCCCACTAGTGGCGAAGATGTGCAGTTAGTGCGCGATTACGCCAAGCAATTGGCAGTGCCAGTGGCGTCTGGGCAGTGGTTGCGAAAAAAAGGGCAGCCTGTTAGCGAAGCCACAGCGCGACAAGCACGCTATCAATTCTTAGCGCAAGTGGCGCATCAACACCACAGTCGCTATGTGGTGTTGGCGCATCACGGGGATGATCAACTGGAAGGCATTTTGATGCAATTGGCGCGCTCAGGCAATGTGATGGCGATGAACGGCATGCAACCTAGGCGCGCATTTGGTGATCTGGAAGTATTAAGGCCGCTATTATCGTTGAGCAAAGCTGAGTTGTCAGCGTATGCGACGCAACATCAGGTGCCTTTTGTTGAAGATCAAACCAATGCCGATGATACCATCGCCAGAAACCGAGTCAGGCACTTGGTGACCCCAGTGCTTAAAACCCTGAACCCTGGCGTGTTGGCGCACACCCAACGCTTCAGTGAAAGCTTGACAGCGTTGATCGCACTGGCCAGTCCAGCGTTGCGACAACTCGTGCCAACGCCGCAATTGGTGATCGATTGGACGCCTTTGTTGAAACAAACCACCGGTGTCCAGCGCTTGGTGTTGGAACAATACTTACAAGCTTTTGCCATCCAGATCCCGCCGCAAGTGATCACGCAAGTTTTGCACGCACTGGCAAAAGGCAATGGCAATAAACATTTTGACGTGGCTAAGCATCACTTGGATGCGTGTTATGGTCAGTTATATGTCGATGCGCCAAAGGCCCTGCGGCAGCCGGAATTGTCCTTGAGCGTCGATGACAGTTGGCATAAGTTGGCAGATGGACGCTTGATCGGGTTGTTTCATCAGCGGCCGATTTGTGACACTTGGGCGTATGTGCCAGCTCAGCCGTTGGTGATCCGCCAAAAAGTTGCCGGAGATGTTGTGGCGTTGCCCAATGGCCATCACAAAAAGCTCCAACCTTGGCTGATCGGCCAAAAGATCCCGCAGTTTATGCGTGCAGATCTGCTGGTGGCCGACTGTGACTCACAAGTGGTTTGGATGGCGTTGCCTGCCGGGAATGAATTGTTTCACGCGCGGCAAACTGATATAATTCAAGCTGTATTGGCACTGAAAAAACCGGCAGACGATAGTGAGGATAATAATGGAAAATGATATCTTAAAGGTCTTGTATTCCCAAGCGGACATTCACGCCATCACCAAGCGCTTGGCCAAGCAGATCAAAGCTGACTATGCAGGCAAGAATCCTTTAGTGATCTGCATTTTGAAAGGTGCGATCATGTTCATGACTGACTTGGTGCGAGAAGTCGATGACTACTTAGAAATCGACTTCATGGATGTGTCCAGTTATGGCAACGAAACCGTGTCTAGCGGGGAAGTGAAGATCTTAAAAGACCTTGATACCAGCGTGGCCAATCGCGATGTATTGATCGTAGAAGACATTGTTGATACCGGTCGGACCTTGCATTACCTCACTCAGATCTTTCAAACCCGCCAAGCCAACTCGGTGCGCATTTGCACCTTGATGGATAAGCCGGAACGTCGCATTGCCCCAGTGCATGCGGATTACGTCGGCACCACGGTTCCTAACGAATTTGTGGTCGGTTATGGGTTAGATTTTGCGGAACGCTATCGCAATTTGCCTTATATTGGCGTTTTGAAACCAGAAGTTTATGCCCATTGATCAGTGTGATGTAGTATTATAGCTACTAAGCACGCTATTTACCTATTGTTGCTGGAGGTTATGTATGAATAAAAAACCAAGAAACGGGCTATTCGGCGGCACGGCGATGTATGTCATCTTGTTCGTGTTGCTGGTGACCGGTTTTGCGTATTACTTGCGGGACAGTGGCGGCTCCACGACCCAAGAATTGCAAACCAGTCAATTTATTAGCCAACTGAAGCAAAATGACATCAAGTCCTTTGAGATCCAGCCTTCTGGCGGTGTCTACAAGGTCAGCGGTGAATATCGCAAAGAACAAAAAGTCACTGGCGATTCAGCGTCAAGCACCAGCTTTTTAAGCCAAGCGCCGGCGAAGACCAAGAAGTTCTCTGCATATATTCCAGCCAACGATGCCACCATCAATGCCATCACCAAAGCGGCGGAAAAAAATGACGTCAAGTCAAATACCTTGACTGAGTCGCAATCCGGCACTTGGCTATCGCTTTTGTTGACGATCGTGCCAATGGTCGTGATCATGGTGTTCTTCTACATGATGATGAACCAAGCTGGTCAAGGCGGCGGCAATGGTCGGGTGATGAACTTCGGCAAATCCAAAGCCAAACAAGCTGACAAAAAAGCCAATAAAGTCCGCTTTTCTGATGTGGCTGGGGCCGAAGAAGAAAAACAAGAACTGGTCGAAGTTGTGGAGTTCTTAAAAGATCCTCGCAAATTCTCTGGTTTAGGCGCACGTATCCCAGCCGGGGTCTTACTCGAAGGGCCTCCTGGTACTGGTAAAACTTTACTGGCTAAAGCCGTAGCCGGTGAAGCAGGCGTGCCATTCTTCTCCATTTCTGGGTCTGACTTCGTGGAAATGTTCGTCGGGGTCGGTGCTTCTCGCGTGCGTGATTTGTTTGATCAAGCCAAAAAGAACGCTCCTGCCATCATCTTTATTGATGAAATCGATGCCGTTGGTCGCCAACGTGGCAGCGGCATGGGTGGCGGTCATGATGAACGGGAACAAACCTTGAACCAATTGTTGGTTGAAATGGATGGGTTTACCGGTAACGAAGGCGTCATTGTGATGGCTGCCACCAACCGTTCTGATGTGTTGGATCCAGCGTTACTGCGTCCAGGCCGTTTTGACCGGAAGATCTTAGTGGGTCGTCCTGATGTCAAAGGCCGTGAAGCCATTTTGAAAGTCCATGCCAAAAACAAGCCATTGGCTGATGATGTGGACTTGAAAGAATTAGCCAAAACCACCCCTGGGTTTGTTGGGGCCGATTTGGAAAACTTACTCAATGAAGCCGCCTTGGTGGCTGCACGGCGTTCGAAGAAAAAAATCGATGCGACCGATATCGATGAAGCTGAAGATCGTGTCATTGCCGGTCCTGCCAAGAAAGATCGCGTGATCTCCAAGAAAGAACGCGAGATCGTCGCGTATCACGAAGCTGGGCATGCGGTGATCGGGTTAGTCTTATCTGATTCTCGCGTCGTGCGCAAAGTCACGATCATTCCTCGCGGCCGCGCTGGCGGTTATGCGATCACCTTACCTAAAGAAGATCAATTCATGTTGACCAAAAAAGACATGATGGAACAACTCACTGGGTTAATGGGTGGCCGGACGGCTGAAGAGATCATTTTCAACGTGGTTGCGACTGGCGCTTCTAATGACTTTGAACAAGCCACGCAAATGGCGCGTTCCATGGTCACCCAATATGGGATGTCTGAAAAGTTAGGCACGGTCACCTTAGAAGGTGCTGGCGCGCAAAATGAATACGGTCAAGTGATGTATTCACAAGCGACAGCAGCGACGATCGACAACGAAGTGCGTGCGATCATTGATGAAGCGCATCAACGTGCACATGACATTATTGAATCGCACCGTGAACAACATAAAGCCATTGCCATGGCCTTGTTGGAATACGAAACATTGAACGAAAAAGAGATCTTGTCGATTTTCAACACGGGCAAGATGCCTGAAAAGCCAGATCAATTCCCGTCTGAAAAAGCCGCGACTTTTGAAGAAGCCAAAAAGGCCTTGGAACAAAAAGACGCCGAAAAACAAGCTGACGATGCGGCTAGCGCTGATGGTCAAAAAGCTGACCAGCCAACGCAAACACCAGCAAAAGACACAAAGCCTGAAGCTGATGCCACACCAAAGGCTGATTCACCAGCTGACGATGCCACCCCAACAGCCGCCTCAGCACAACCAAAGGCAAAACCTGAAGATGAGGCACCAACTGATGAACCAAAATCAACTGACGACGATCATCACGATCAAGTTTAGTTGACGTCATTGACCGCTGTGAACCTGAAACTAGGTTCGCGGCGGTTTTTTGGGGTCTGTGTCAACTGGTGTTGAAGAATAAATATATCATTCGGGAAGATCTCCATGATAGGAGGTCTTTTTGTTATTTTTAGGCGGTCTGTTGGTAGATGCGATTGAAGAAGTTGGTTTGGTTACTG
>NZ_BAAFZI010000037.1:0-24470 GCF_045862175.1 Lacticaseibacillus salsurae
GGTCTGGTAACTTGAGGCACTGATTGGCAAGTTGCCTAAAGTTGATACGATGAAGAAACTCTTGGAACAAAACGAGCCCGGCGTCATTTGAAAGTTGACCGCCGTCGGCGGTCACAGTCACATTGGTATTGCATTGCAGGGATAAGCTGGTTAAAGTTGAGATGGTGTGAAGCCTCGCTTTCGTGATGGTTTTCGTTGACTCAACCTTAGCATATAGGCGCACCCAATGGGTGAAACACCAAAGCAGCGCAGTCCCGTGTGAATCGTGGGATTGCGCTGCTTTTTTGAAATTCTATGAATAATCCAGGAAGCATTATGGTTCTGGTGAGATCACAAACATTGATATCAATCAAGTTGATAAGACGACGATTCCGGATATCGATCTGTTGGTCGGAGGCTTTCCTTGTCAGGACTATTCTGTCGCCCATTCTGGGGCAGAGGGCATAAAAGGCAAGAAAGGTGTTTTGTGGTGGGATATTCGCGATACGATCGAAGCTAAATCGCCAGCATTTGTTTTGCTGGAAAACGTGGATCGATTGCTTTCATCTCCCGGTACTCGCCAGCGTGGTCGAGACTTTGGAATGATCTTATACACTTTGCATCAGTTAGGCTATGACGCCCAGTGGCAAATGGTCAACGCCGCTGATTACGGCTTTCCACAACGCCGCCGCCGTGTCTTCATCGTGGCTTACCGTAACGATACCGCGTACTCAAATCGATTGGCCAAGTATCAGCACCTTAGCGATGCACTTGTTCAACAAGGTGCAATCAGTAGCTCATTACCGATCCAAAAGTTGACCCGTGCCAAAGAGACTCGCTTGGATGAATTCGTTGATATCGTTGATTTCTCAGACAATTTCAGTTTCCACTTTGAAACCACTGGGATCTCACGTGGAGATGAAATTTTCAGTGCACATTATGAGCCTAAGTATTCTGGTGATCATCAAACGTTGAACGATATCGTGTTGCCACATGCCGACGATGATTGGCTGTATCTTAATGAAGATCAGATCAAGAAGTTTGAGTATCTCAAAGGTTCTAAAAGAGAAGAACGAACAACGACAGAAGGATTTTCATATTTTTATGCGGAAGGCGGGATGGCATTTCCTGACCCGTTAGACCGTCCAGGACGTACTATGTTGACTTCTGAACATACTGTCAATCGGAGCACACATGTTATCCGAGACAAGCAAAACAACAAACTGCGACTGATCGATCCAATAGAAGCTGAACGTTTACAGATGTTTCCAGACAATTGGACTGAAGGCATGCCTAAGACAGCGCGTTACTTTATGATGGGCAATGCCTTGGTTACTGGTGTGGTGACTGAGATCGGGAAGAGCCTTGACAGACTCTTCGAGCAAGAAAATTAAATTTGGTTGGCTTTCAATTCAAGACTGTTGGCCGGTAGTGCGACTAGTATGTTAAACCTACTACCACCACCTCACAAAAAAGCGGATGACTGATTCATGGTCATCCGTTTTTCCATTCATTTGCATAGCGCGGTGATTCTTCAGCGTATCGCCTCCAACTGCATTTTGTTGGTGGAACATCAGATACAGGCGGGCATGATGGATCTTGATTTTCACTTGGGCAGTCACCTCCTTGTTAGAGCATCGTTTATTTGGCCAAGGAATGTTTGATCGTGGCGCCATCGATGCTTGCGCCAAACACGAAGAAGCGCTGGTATAAGAATTCGGTGATCCCGTTGCAAGCTAAGTTGATGATGGTGGCTAAATAGTCGTTCATGCCACTGGCTGTTGCCCAATCGCCAAACCATGCCGATAGTGGGGTGAACACCGCGTAATAGGCGGCGACTTTGAGCATCGCTTTAGGCACGTTGCCATTGGAATGGAAGGTGAAGTGGCGATTCAACGTGAAGTTCCATAACACCGATAGCACCAAGGCAATCAAGTAGCGCGGGGCGTAGGCGAAGCTGGTCAGAGTGCTTAACAAGGTGAAGCTGCCCATTTCGATCACGGCGGCGGAACTGGCACAGCCAAAATATTTTATCGTGCGGCGAAATTCTTGCATAGCGAGCCTCCTAGATCAGTGCACAGCAGCGACGGTTTTGACTAAGCTTTCGGCTTCAGTCAAAGCGGCGTCTAGGCGTTTTAACACGTCTTTGGCGCAGGCTTTAGTCATCAACAAGTTAGGCTTGAATTGCAGCACTGACTGGTCGAAGTCGGCCATCATGCACCAAACCCCGTGATGCAACATCGCTTGCATCAGCGCTTGGCCGCCAAGAGGATGCGCAGTTTTCAGGCCCATGATCACGCCACATTGACGGATCTCAACCAGAAAGTCAGCGTGTTTGGCTTGCACGATTTTAAGCCCTTTGGCAAAAGTGTCGGTTAACATATCGCGGTTGGCCAAAGTCGTCGGCCGCGCGAGAATGTCCAAGACTTTAGCGGCGACAATGCAGCCTAATTCGGTGCCGTTAAATGAGCTGGTGTAAGCAAAGCCGTCTTGTTGCATCCAAGCAGCGGCTTTTTGGTTCATGATCACCGCCGACATGGGGTAATACCCGCCAGACAGGCCTTTGCCGCACACGATCATGTCAGGCGTGGCGCCGTAGTGGCAACAAGCCCACATGTCGCCTGAGCGTTGCATCCCGGTTTGCACTTCATCGGCGATGTACAAGGCGCCATATTTATGCGCGAGGTATTCGACGGCTTGGTGGTAGCCAGCCACTGGCATCGGAAAACCAGCCGTGGCTGGCAAGGTTTCGATCAACACGGCTGCGACGTCATTGCCTTGTAGCGCCAACTCCAAGGCGTTCAAGTCGTTATACGGAATATGGGTGTTCAAGCTCGGGTCTGGTGGCATGTTGAAAAAGTTGGCGATCGTCGGGTTGCCAGCGGCCATGGCCAAACCAGTAGAGCCGTGAAAAGCAATGTCTAAGCTGATGATGCGGCGTTTTTTCGTGGCAAAACGCGCGAACTTGATCGCGGCATCGATGGCTTCGCCGCCACCGTTTAAGGTGAAGACATACTGCATGCTTTCAGGCGATACTGCCAGCAGTTTTTCGTTTAAGGTGTTTTTGTATTCAGACGGGAAGTAGTGGTTGCCGGCATCGACCAGATTGGCGCCTTTTTGCAAGGCTTCGCGAACTTCTGGGTTGCGGTGGCCTAAGTTGAACACGCCGCCGTTGGAATGCATGTTGATGAAGCGATGGCCAGACAGATCTTTGAAGTACGACCCGCTGCGTTCGCCGATCACCAAGTCGCCGCCGAGTTCGCGGATGGTGCGCACGCGATCGGGGTTCCAGAGTTTAGCGGCTTCATCATAAATTTCATGTGCTGAGTTCATAGTGTGACCTCCTTTGGCGTGGCCACTTGGGCATTGTCTTGGGGATGCAAGCGACAATAACGCTTGGCCAACCCGGCAGTCCCAGTGGCATAAAAGGCTAATACTTCTGGCGTGAGGCTTTGCGATTCCCCAGCGCCTGGCATCACATGCCCCATGCGTGACAACAAGCTTTGCAACATGCCGACGCGGCGCATCATGATAAAAGTCCATACCATGTCGCGGTCAGCGTCAGTCAGTGGGCGAATGGTTTGATAGCCGGCTAATAATTCATGGATCACTTCTGGCAAGTCTCCGCGATGTTCCATCAGCGCCACCACACTGGCAATGTCGTACATGTAATAGCCCATGCCACAATCATCAAAATCTAAGATCGTGATGTCGCCGTGATCTGCTAATAAGTTGGCTGCGCGCATGTCAGAATGGATCATGCCATAAGTGGCGGCATTTTTGGTGTAGTGTTGCATGTGCTCATGACACAGAGCCACCGCGGCGTCGATTTGGTGCAAGGCCTTTTCACTAAGCCAGCGTGGGGCATGATAATCGGTGCCATAAAAGTTGTTGTCAGAGCCAATGGTGCCGGCAAAGTCCCAAGTCATGCGCTTGAAGTCGCTTGGATATTGCCAGTGGCTGGCGGCTTGATGCAAGGTGGCACAAAGCTTGCCGATGGTGCGGTAAAGCTTGCGATCGGCGGCAGTCATGCGCGTTGGCTTCAAGCGGCTGGTGTGCAGTTGGAGCGTGGCGGCGAGGCGAAATACTGGCAAGGTGAGCGCTTTTGGGAAAGCAGAAATCGCTTGGATCACCCCACCAATATCGGCATTGCCGTCAGAACTGTCTATTGGTGAGCGGCCTTTGACATATTCAAAACAAACCACAAACCGCCGTTCTGCCAACTCCGGTGTATCGATGGCTTGAATCAATTCACCACTTGGCGTTGGGATCGGCGTTTCAACTTTCAAGTCGGTGTGGGTGCGCAAGTAAGCCAGCCACTCAAGTTCAGTGTGAATGGAAGCTTGGCTGGTATAAGCCAGCCGGTGCACCCGCATGACCATCGTCGGACGCTTTGGGGAAGTCACCAGAAAGGTCGCGTTTTCGGTGTAATTCAATAACTTCAACTGACTATTGGCCGGATATCCCCAGCGTACCAAGGCGCGGCGGGCGACGATCATCAAGTGCCCGAGTTGTTCGGCAAAAGTGAGATCAGCAAAGACTTTAGTTGTCATGAAAAACGCTCCCTTCAAGTTCCTGCGTGCTTATGGTGATTAATATAGCCGCAATGATATGAAAGAAAAGCGATTGTGATAGTAAATCTGACACGAAAACTTAAAAACGTGAAATTAACGGTTTGTTATCGTAAATAATGTGTTCGATAATGCTACATATACACGGCCGATATTCGGTTAATCCAACTATGAAATGAAGGTGACCCGAGAAATCCTGAACGAAGAATGCGAAAGTGCCCGTGAATACGCGTCTGTTACCTGATGTTAGAAAATGTTACACGTGAAACGTCATGATCGCGTCGCTGACTTTATGAGGCACTTTGATCGTTTCGTCTCTAACCGGCAACAAATGGCTTGACAACCTGAAGCCTCACTTACATAATGTAAGCATGCTGAAAGGAAAGAGGGAAACACCATGACGAAAAACATTGGCTTTTTGAGTTTTGGGTTTTGGCAAGCTGAGCATTCTGTCGTCAAAACTGCCGCGCAAAGTTACCAAGAATCCGTGCAGCTGGCAGTGGAAGCTGAAAAGCTCGGCGTTGACGGCGCGTGGTTTCGGGTGCACCATTTTGCTGATCAAATCGGCACGCCGTATCCGTTAATGGCCGCCATCGCCGCCAAAACCAGCAAAATCGAAATCGGCACTGGGTTAGTCGATATGCGCTACGAAAACCCGTTCATGATGGCAGAAAACGTTATGAGTACCGACGTTTTGTCGCAAAACCGTGTCCAGTTAGGCGTCGGGCGCGGGTCGCCGGAACAAGTCAAAGATGGCTGGCAGTATTTTGGCTATGATTACTCTGAAGAAGAGATCAAAAATATTGCGCGTGCCCGTGCGTTGAAGTTCTTGGACTTGCTCAAAGGCGAACGCTTCGCCGAACCTAATGCCCAGCCAATGTTTCCGCAAGGCCCTGGTTTGCGGCGGCTAGAACCATTCTCGCCAACGATGCAACAGCGCGTGTGGTGGGGCGCAGGCTCCCAAGCCACGGCGATTTGGGCGGCAGAACACGGCATGAATCTGATGTCGTCAACGCTGGTGAATTATGAAACTAACGAGCCTTTCCACGTCCAACAAGCGCGCCAGTTGCGGGTGTTCAAAGAAGCTTGGGCCAAAGCCGGTCATTCGTTTAAGCCACGGACGTTGGTGACGCGCTCGATCATGCCGATCGTCACCGATCTTGACCGCCAGTTGTTTGCCGAAAATTCTCAGCCGCAAGATGCCGTGGGTTACTTGGCTTACCACCAAAACCCCACGATTTTTGGAAAAATGTATGTCGGCGAACCGGATCAATTGATCAGCGAGCTCAAAGAAGATACGGCGATCCAAGAAGCCGATACGGTATTGATCACAGTGCCGTCGACGCTAGGGGTGGACTACAATGCCCATGTCTTGAAAGTCATTATGGAAGACGTCGCGCCAGGACTGGGTTGGAAATAATCCCGCTGAAATAACGTGGATTTCACGCCTTGGTTCAAGTGGTGTCGAAGCATCCATTTATCCAGAGGCCTCTGTTAGCGGAGGTCTCTTTGTTTTTAAAAAAGCGCTTGCATTTTTAATCCTAAGGTGCTATACTGCACTTCTCAACAAAAGCAAACGTAAGAGCAGGTACCTTTTGTTGAGGACAAGCACTAAGCAAAGCAAGGCGGTTAGGTACATCGCACAAGCTTTGTGGCACCGAAGTCACCATGGGGCCGTAGCGTGGTGATATGATTTCCGTGGGCCTTAAGAGCGCTGGCGTACCGAAGAAACTAGTCAGATGTAACTCCGGCAAAAAGTGAGTCACAGAAGCGACCCATCGCCTGTATCGATCGACCAACACAAGTTGAGGATTGAGACTACTGTCGCGCAGTTTCGTCCAATGACTCTCCTGACTTGGTTATACGACCGATCCCCGCGATGCGTCGGATTGTGCAAAACCCGGGATCCACCTGCACCATGTTTTACCCACAGTGAATTTGAACTGTGGCCGAAGGAGTGCCCACGGGCATGACAACGTGTGACCGCACTAAGCGGTCACACTTCACAGACGTAAACTAAGGCACCTAAATTGGTGCAGTAGGCACTTTTCAACCAAACGTTGAATCAGTGCCTATTTTTGTGGGCAACCGGCGCTTTTTTGACGGGTGGGGGCAGTTTGCGTTAAACTATTACCTATACCAATTTTTGAACACTCAGATCATAGGAGGATTTTTTGGAAGAACAGACTAGACCACATAAACGGTTTTATAAGCACGCACCAGTTTCTTGGGTGCATCTCAAAATTTATTTGGCGATCATTTTAGGCCAATTTGTCTGCGGCTATGCGATCCAAATTTCCGGGACTGCCATCACCGCTGCGCAAAAAGTCATGCCGATCTCCGACTTATGGATCGGCTTGATCGGAGCCGGGACGTTGATCGGCTTGGCCGGCAGTTTGTTAGTCGGCAAATTATCCGATCGCATCGGACGCCGGCGGTTGTTACTGGTCAACATGTACATTTTAGTTGGCGTGTCGCTGCTGCAGCTGCTGACCAGCAATTTATTGCTCACGTTCATCCTGCGCGTGCTCGTCGGCTTGATGGTAGCGGTGGATTATACGGCCGGCAACACCTTGTTGATCGAATGGCTGCCATCAAAAGTTGCCGGCCGCACGCAAAGTCGCTTGGTGATCTATTGGACCATCGGCTTTATCGCCGCCAGCTTGATCGGGCCGCTATTTCCCACTTGGCAATTGATGATGGCATCGCCGGCGATTTTTGGCTTGATCACGGCAGTTTTTCGCTCCGTGGTGAAGTTACCCACGTCGCCTAGTTGGCTGGTCAATCAAGGCAAGCCCAAAGCCGCCCAACGGGTGATCACCAAGCACCTGGGTCGTAAGTGGGGCTTATCCAAACGTCAAAAAGTTGCCGCTCAAACGCCCAATGAATCGTTTAAATGGACCGTCGTCTTCTCCAAAAAATACTTACGTCAAACTGCCGTCGGTGGGGTGTTTTACGCGTCACAATCGTTTACCTTTTTTGGCATCAGTATCTTTTTGCCGATTTTGGCCAAAGGCATGGGCATTGGCGATCCGTCAACCGTCAGCACGCTGTATAACGGCGCGATGCTGTTAGGCGTACTGCTGGGCATTGTGGTGTTCAATCACGTCAGCCGCCGTCAGTTTTTAGTCGCAGACTTTGGCATCGCTGGCGTGGCGCTGTTAACGCTAGCCTTTGGGAAAAATTTACCTGGTGCCGTGTCACTGACGATGTTTAGCGTGTTTGCAGTGATTTTATCTGCTGGGCTAGTGGCCGATTATCCGTACACCAGCGAATTGTTTGATTCGTCTGTGCGCGGCACTGGCGTTGGCATGGTGGTCACGATGAGTCGCTTTGGTGCCGCGGCAGGGACTTTTCTGCTGCCAATCATCACCAATGCGTTCAAGGTGCAAACGGCCATGGGGTTGTGTGGCGTGATCTTGGTATTTGCTTGCGTGGTATGTTTTGCCTTCGCACCGGAAACCTCTGCCAAAATTTTGCATGCACGTGCCGCGGCCCATCACGCTTGATGAGACAACAAAACGCCGATCGAGGATGGCCTCGATCGGCGTTTTGTCGTGCTGCTATCCGCGGACCAGTGCATCAAACGCACTTAACGCGGCGGTGGCGCCACTGCCCATGGCAATGACGATTTGTTTATAGGCGGAATCGGTACAGTCTCCTGCGGCAAAAACATTTGGCATGCTGGTGGCACCAAATTTATCCACTTTGATCTCACCGTGAGCCGTGTGAGCTAAAGTATCCCCAAGCCATTCGGTGTTTGGTACCAGCCCGATTTGCACGAACACCCCATCGACGTTCAGCGACTGGTCAGCTCCAGTGGCGCGGTCGCGGTAGTGTAAGCCGTTGACTCGGCCGCTACCAACAACTTCGGTAGTTTGCGCATTGGCGATCAAGTCGACGTTGTTCAAACTGCGGGCTTTGCTGACCAATACGGCGTCTGCAGAGATCTTCGGGGCAAATTCCAAAACAGTGACATGCTTGGCAATGTTAGCCAAGTCAATCGCCGCTTCGATGCCGGAATTCCCGCCACCGACCACGGCGACGGCTTTATTTTTATAAAGCGGACCATCGCAGTGGGGGCAATAGGCGACCCCTTTGTTTTTGAACTCAGTTTCACCAGGCACATTAAGATTGCGCCAGTGCGCCCCGGTGGCGATAATCGCCGTTTTGGCGCGCAACTTGGCACCCCCGAGCAAGTCGATCTGCAAAGGCGACCCAGCGGTGATGCCGTTGACAGTTTGGCCAGACAAGACGGTGACGTGGTATTTGGCGAGTTGCGCTTGAATGTTTTGCATCAAGTTTTCCCCGACAATATAATCAGTGCCAGGAATATTTTCGATGCCGACAGTTTCTAGCGGTTGCCCACCGAAATGATCCGCGACCTCAGCTACAGCTAAGCCTTTGCGCGCGGCGTAAATTGCGGAAGTGCCAGCTGCCGGGCCGCCGCCGATGATCAACACATCGTACACGCGGTCCTTTTGGGCGGCAGTGATGGCAACTGGGCCATGATGGCCGGCGATTTTGGCCAGCAAAGCGTTGAGATCGGCGCGACCGTTGTGCCATTCTTCACCATTGAGATAAACGGTTGGCACCGCCATGATGTCGTGGGCTTCAGTCTCGGCTTGAAACATGCCGCCTTCGATCATGGTGTGGGTGACGTTAGGGTTGAGCACACTGATGATATCCAGCGCCTGCACCACATCCGGGCAGTTGTGACAACTCAAACTGGCATAAGTTTCAAAATGCAGCGGTTCGTCGATGGCGTCGATGGCTTGTTGTTGTTCAGGTGTGATCTTTGGCGCATGACCAGACACTTGTAGCAATGCCAGCACGAAGGATTCAAATTCATGGCCTAAGGGAACGCCGGCAAATTCGATGCCGCTGGGTTTGGCGTTAGCTTGGTCAATGGCAAAACTTGGCTGACGCTTCAATGAGGCGTTTTCGATCGTGAGGCGCGGATCCAAGTCAGCAACAGTCGTGACAAACTCGCGCACTTTTTGGCCGTTGGCGCTTGCATCAGCGTCTAGTCGAAAGACGACTGGGTGGACTAGATATTGTAAGTAGGCTTTGAGTTGTTGCTTGAGTTCATCGGTCAACATTATAATTTACCCACGAGATCCAAGCCTGGGGTCAGCGTTTTTTCGCCTTGCTTCCACTTGGCTGGGCAAACTTCACCAGGGTGGGATTCAACGTATTGACCGGCTTTGATGCGATCGATATATTCCACTGCATTGCGCCCGATGCCATCAGCGTTGATTTCCATCGATTGTACGACACCTTTGTCATCTAAAATGAACGTCCCGCGTTGCGCCAAGCCAGCGTCTTCATCTAAGACGTCAAACATACGGGCGAGTTGATGGCTCGGGTCACCGATCATGGCGTATTCCAACTTGCCAACAGCGTCTGATTCGTCATGCCAAGCCTTGTGCACAAAATGGGTGTCTTCAGAAACTGAGTAAACTTCGACCCCTAAACTTTGCAACGTGGCGTATTGGTCTTGTAAGTCTTCCAACTCGGTAGGGCAAACAAATGAGAAGTCGGCAGGGTAAAACATGATCACGCTCCAGTGACCTTTCAAGTCATCATCGGTGACAGTGACAAATTCCCCTTTGCGGTAAGCTTGTGCTTTGAATGGTTCGACTGCTTTTCCTACTAAACTCATGGTGGATTCCTCCTTGTTTTTGATTACTCTTCTAGCATACATTGTAATCATTCTAAATCAACCCTTGACTTTTTCGGGATGGCTAAAAATACTACGGCGCGTAAGGATAGCGGATCGAAAGTTTTTTTGGCGGTGGTGGCTCGGAGATGGAAGCGGGTACAGGTGAACAAATCAATATGTTGAATCCTAAAATGACGTGAACGAAGCCGGATTTCGCAAAAAGATTTGACAGCGTATTCATCTTTGCTTATACTGTATTCAGTTACAATGTTATCACCGCTTCGTTTTGACGATGTTGGTGAGCAGGAGTAACGTGCATAAAGAAATCGATAAGGTGTTATCAAGCAATTGAGCATGACTTATCTACACGTTAATGTGTGGATAAGTCTATTTTTTTGAAGGAGGGGTCAGCCGTGCAGATCAAGCGTGTTCTTAACAACAATACTTGTATCTCCATCAACCATGATGGCGTGGATGTGTTGTTGATGGGCCCAGGGATCGCGTTTGGTAAAAAACGTGGCCAACCCGTCGATATGGCTAAAGTTGAGCGGACGTTCTTCTTGAAAGATCCGGCGACGATGTGCAAGTTCACTGATTTGGTGATCGATGTGCCACTAGCAGAAGTCGATGTCGCTGAGCGAGTGATCAACTACGCGAAGATCAAGTTGGGCAAACAACTCAACGAAAACATTTACGTCAACTTGACTGATCACTTGCATATGGCGATCAAGCGCTTGAAAACCGAAGGCATTGGCTTATCCAATCCGTTGAAATGGGATATTGCCAGGTTTTATCCTGATGAATTTGCAGTTGGGAAAAAGGCCGTCGCAGTGGTCAAAGATGCGTTTGATGTCGATCTCGGCGATGATGAAGCGGCATTTATTGCGGTACACTTTATCAACGCAGAAGCAGGCACGCAAGCGGAACAGAATTTAGCTGTTGGTGTGACCACTATCGTCAAAGAAGTGGAAGACTTGGTGAAAGATTACTTTCATACTGAGTTTGATGAGCAGTCGCTGAATTATTATCGCTTCATCACGCATTTGAAGTTTTTCGCTCAGCGCATTCTACTGGGTAAACACTATGAAGATGATGAAGATGACGATTTGTTGAAGACGTTGCAAGTTCGTTATGCCAAACCATATGCTTGCACCTTAAAGATTCGAGAATTTATTCAAACCAAGTATCATTTTGAGATCAATAATTCTGAGCTATTATACCTAACCGTGCACATCAACCGGTTAGTTCGCAACTTATAGGGTGTTATCGGGTAACCGAGCATGACCTAATTCCTGCAGCCTACGCAGGAGTTAGGTCTTTTTTGTCAAAAGGAGCAAGAGATCATGAGTATTAAAGATTCTGCTAAGCAGATCTATGCCGCAGTTGGCGGCGAAAAAAATATCAACTACTTGACCCATTGTGTCACGCGCTTACGTTTTCGTTTAAAAGATGAAAGCCAAGTCGATGATGCCAAAGTCAAAGCCATTCCTGGCGTCATGGGGATCAACCATCAAAATGGCCAATATCAAGTGATCATTGGGAATGCTGTTTCAGATTACTATGCCGAAGTGATCAAACTGGGTGATTTTCCTACCGATGATAGTTCGACTCAAGCGGCGCCAGTGGAAAAATCAGGCAACTTATTTAATCAGTTTGCCAACTTTATCAGTGCTTGCATGTCGCCATTAATTCCAGCCTTAATCGGCGGCGGCATGATCAAAGTGGTTTTGATCTTGTTGACGACGTTAGGTTGGATGAGCACCAAAGGGCAAAACTATACGCTCCTCAGTGCCTTTGGGGATGCCCCATTTTATTTCTTGCCGATCGTTTTGGCAATCACCGCTTCCAAGTATCACAAAGTCAACACGATTTTAGGCGTCACGATCGCCGGAATCATGATCCATCCGAACTTCACCGCGTTGGTCACTGCCGCAAAGCCCGTGCACTTAATGGGCTTACCCGTGACTTTAGCGACGTATTCTAGCTCAGTCATTCCGATCTTATTGGTGATCTGGGCCATGAAGTACATTGAATTAGGCATCGACAAAGTATGTCCAGCGAACTTGAAGAGTATCCTCAAGCCAACTGTCGAGATCTTTGTCATGGGTGTTTTAGCGTTAGTTGTGATCGGCCCGATCGGTACTTATTGTGGTGATGGCTTATCCTGGTTAGTCTTGTTCATCCAAAAGTATGCTTCTTGGGTCGCGGTTGCTTTGATGGCGGCGTTCATGCCACTCATCGTGATGACTGGGATGCACTGGGCTTTCGCGCCAATTTTCTTAGCTGCCAGTCTCGCCACGCCTGATACGTTGATCTTACCAGCGATGTTAGCTGCCAATGTCGCGCAAGGGGCTGCTTGCTTGGCTGTCGCGCTGAAAACCAAGAACAAAACCACGCGCCAAGTGGCGTCTGCCGCTTCGATCTCGGCCTTCCTGGCAGGCGTAACTGAACCGGCTTTGTACGGGGTCACGTTGAAGTATCGCAAGCCGTTATATGCGGTCATGATCTCCAGTGGGATCTGTGGCTTATTTATGGGCATCGTGCATTTAAAGGCCTTTGCTTTTGCTGTTCCGGCTTTCTTATCCTTGCCACAATTTGCCAACAACGCCATTCCAAGCAACATTATCAATGCCGTTATCGTAGCGGTGGCGTCAACTATTTTAACGTTCATCTTGACTTGGGCCTTTGGGTTCGATGATGATGTTCCAGCAACCGCTACGGCTACTGCCAATGATGCTAAAGTTAACCCAACGATGACCAATGTTGATGCTGGTGCCAAGAACACCAAGAAAGTTTATGCCCCAGTTAAAGGGGAATTGATCAACATTGAAAGTGTTGACGACCCGACTTTTGCGCAAAAAATGATGGGTGATGGCGCTGCGATCTTACCAGAAGATACGCATTTTTACGCGCCATTTGATGGGACGGTAGAAACTGTTTTCCCTACTAAGCATGCCATTGGGTTAAAGAGTGATGATGGTGTGGAATTGTTGATCCATGTTGGCTTAGACACTGTCGAGCTGAAAGGCCAACACTACACAACGCATGTTGCCCAAGGTGATCATGTCAAGCAAGGGGATTTATTACTTGAAGCTGATCTGGATGCCATCAAAGCAGCTGGATATGATACCACCGCGGTTTTGGTCGTCACCAATTCCAAAGATTTTGTCGATGTGGTGCAAAACGAAGCCACGACGGTTGATCAAAACACAGTTGCCTTATACGTGATCTAAAGTAAAGGAGTCAGTTGCATGCAAAAATTTCCTAAAGGTTTCTTATGGGGCGGTGCGACGGCTGCCAATCAATTAGAAGGCGGTTATCGCGAAGGCGGCAAAGGATTATCCATTGCTGATGCTTTGCCAGGCGGTCCTGATCGCTTCAAGATCGTTGATCGACCAGATTTTGATTGGACCATTGATGAAACCAAATATCGCTATCCTAACCATGAAGGAATCGACTTTTATCATCACTACAAAGAAGACATTGCCTTATTTGCTGAAATGGGTTTTAAATGCTACCGCTTTTCTATTGCGTGGTCGCGGATCTTTCCCAATGGTGATGAAACTGAACCTAATGAAGCTGGTTTGAAATTCTACGATGGGGTGATCGCTGAATGCTTGAAATATGGCATCGAACCAGTGATCACAATCAGCCATTATGAATTGCCGCTGAATTTGGTCACCACTTATGGTGGCTGGAAGAACCGTCAATTGATCACTTTCTTTGAACGTTATGCGCGGGTGATCTTGACGCGTTACGCCAAAAAAGTGAAGTATTGGATGACCTTCAATGAGATCAATTCCGCTTTGCATTTTCCAGTGATGGGGCAAGGTTTGGTCACGTCAAATGGTGGCAACAAGATGCAAAATCGTTACCAAGCTTGGCATAACCAATTCGTTGCTGGTGCAAAAGCCGTCGCCATTGCCCACCAGTTGCGCTCAGATCTGCAAATCGGGTGCATGCTGTTGTATGCGACAACTTATGCTTATGATGCCAATCCGGAAAATCAACTCGCCGCGCTAAAAGAAAACCAAGCGATGAATCATTTCTGTGGAGATGTCCAAGTGCGCGGCAAATATCCAATTTACACAGAATCTTTGATGAATCATTACGGTTTTTCGTTTAAAGATCTAGACACCACACCAGAAGATCTGGCGGTGTTGGCGGCCAACCCAGTGGATTATATCGGCTTTTCTTATTACATGTCGACGGCAGTGAATGTCACAGATAAGAGTTTGGCCACTGCCAATGGTAATTTAGTCGGCGGGGTAAAGAATCCTTTCCTTCAGGCCAGTGACTGGGGTTGGCAAATCGATCCAACCGGTTTGCGCATCGCTTTGAACGAATTAGCCAACCGTTATAACAAACCAGTTTTCGTGGTGGAAAATGGCTTAGGGGCTAAGGATGTCCCAGACGCTGACCACTTTGTGCAAGATGATTATCGCATCAACTATCTGCGCGCGCATATCGAAGCCATTCGTGGCGCGATCGCTGATGGGGTCCCCGTCATGGGTTATACACCATGGGGATGCATCGACTTAGTCAGTGCTTCAACTGGGCAAATGTCCAAACGCTATGGTTTCATTTATGTCGATTTAGATGATGCAGGCCACGGCACCTTGAAGCGTTACAAGAAAGCATCGTTTGATTGGTACAAGCAAGTCATCGCCTCTAACGGGGACACGTTATAACAACGACGCAGTACACTGACTGGACGTTTCGTACTGTGTGAATATTTTGAAAGCATCTTCTACGGAAGGTGCTTTTTTGATGTTCCAATTGATAGGTGTAATTGCCAGTACGACAAGGTACAATAACGGTATCGAAGTCATTTGTCAAAAAAGGAGTTATGTATGACTAAAGCCTTGATCCTGAAAATCACCCTAGAACATCGTCGGCCTTTGACTTGGCGGCGCCTTGCCGTGCCAGCAGATCTCACTTACACTGAGCTACATCAAGTGATCCAAGCCGCATTTGGTTGGGACAATTATCATTTGTATGCTTTTTATCCGGCGTGGAATCGTAGTTTGACCTACGAAGATCTGAGTTTGGATGATGGCTCTGGGGCAACGGATGCCGCAACGGCGCAAATTCTGCCAGATCTGAAAAAAGGTACCGTGCAATACACCTATGATTTTGGCGAGTCTTGGGATCATCGCATTCAACTCGAAGCAACTCGTGAAATGACTGGCATGTTGCCAATTTGTTTAGCTGGGCGCGGCGGCGGATTTTATGAAGACGGCTTAGGCGTGCGTGAGGAAGAATTTGACGTGGATGCCGTCAATAATGACTTGGCTGACAGCTTGCTAACTGATTCTGAGATGCTTGATACCGTCCAAACCCAACTTAAAAATGTGGTCACGCAAGATCTGACCACGCAGCTGGCTTTGTTTGAACGCTCATCACAGCGCGCCGAAATGTCCGACGTGCCAAGTAACGCGATCAGTGTCTACGTGCATACCTTGGTCATGGTGATGCAAGATCTGCCCCTGAAAAAATGGACCAAAACCAAGCTTGAAAAAGGCCTCGACCAACTGTTTACCCAATTGGCTGATGATGATGAAGATTCTCAGCACTTGATGGCGATCATCATTGGCGACTTTTTGCAGGTGATGGCAGCACACAGTGAATTGGCACCTAGCATGACCCCAGAAAAGGTTGAAGATCTGATGGGCCAAGTCATCATGGAGAATGGTCTGATGCCAGATGATGATTTTGACGATCAAGATTCAACCTATCATCACGTCATGCAGATCGTGGATAACAATTACGGCCACTGGATCCAACCGTTTTTACAAAGCACTAACTGGACTGACTTGCATTTTGATGATCACATTTCTGCAGTGAATTTGATCCTGAGCTTTGTGGCGAATATGTTTGATTCCTACGAAACCTTGATCGAAGACTGGCACCCCGTTGAGCTTTCGCATATGATGCTAGATTATTATCCCAATAGCATGCTTATCAGTGATGCTGAAGCCCAAGCGTTGCCAAAACTAGTGGTGGCTTTTGTTGAGTTCTTGCACACGCAAAAGCAGTTGAACGCCAAGCCGACCAAGCGCATTGTGAAAACCATACAAAACAATGCGTCGTTGATGGCGAAACGGTGTGCAGATCCAGACATGTGGGGCGAAGGCAAAAAGCTGGGCATGCAAATGCAAACAGCTGGCGTCGATACTGACGATCCAGCGGCGATGTACACTTATCTTGAGGGTCAACTTCATGGCGTCAGTTCGCAAGGCGTTCCGCCAGTCCCATTTGCAGACGATCTTAAACATGTTGAGACTTGCGAAAACCGGCATTGGCGGCAAGGCACGGCCACGCGGGTGCATAATGATGCAGAGAAATTTGCTTGGGCAGCCACACAAAATTTTGATGTTCAGCGCTTGGTCGTCGATTTTGCGGATACCGTTTACGCAAAGTATTTGTTGACGCCGATGAACTGGCGTGAAGATATCGTGTCGGCAGTTTGGACGCAACATTTGGATAAGTTGCACCGTGCCCAATGCGATGCCTTAGCTTCAGGCTTGATTAAGTATCTGCAAGTTTTGGGTGACGCGACTTCAATGTCCAAGACCCAAGCCAGCCGCTTAAGTGCCATTATCGACAAGGCCCCTGGTCAAACCAAGAAAGTGGTGCCGTTTAAACCACGAGGATGACGGGTTTTTCATTCCAGAGACTGATGTTAAAATCGATCCTGGGCCGTGGGTAAAACGATTTCTCTCTTGATATGCTAAGGCTATCAAAAGGAGGGGCACATCATGGGATTGCACAAATCATTGGATAACCGCCTCATTGCCGGCGTTTGCGGCGGGATCGCGGAAAGCTTAGGGATCGACGCGATTTGGATCCGGTTGCTGTTTGTATTTGGCGGCGGCTTGTTGTTATGGGTGTATTTAGGGTTATGGTTGCTTTTAGCTGAGTGATCAATACGGCTTGTCTGGCGTGCAAACGCTGCGGCAAGCCGTTTTCATTTGAACGAAGACTGCAAATGTCATGAATTCTCACCTGATTGATTGCGCACCTTTGATTCATGAGCGTATGATAAACGAGATACCTGACAAAAGGAGAATTATACACATGCGTCCTTTACAACAAGAAATCATCACGGCTTTACACGTTGCCCCAACCATCGATCCTCAAACTGAGATCCGCCGCAGCGTTGATTTTCTCAAAGCCTATTTAACTCACTACAGCGGTTTGAAGTCTTTGGTACTGGGCATTTCCGGCGGCCAAGATTCCACCTTGGCTGGCAAGCTGGCAGAAATCGCGGTGACTGAACTGCGCCAAGAAACTGGCGACCAAGACTACCAATTTATCGCGGTACGCTTACCGTATGGCGAACAAGCCGATGAAGCTGACGCCATGGCGGCGATCGCTTTTATGCAAGCAGACGTTACCACACGCGTCAATATCAAACCTTCTGTTGACGCTATGGTACAAGCTGTGGAAGCCAACGACTTAACCGTTAGCGACTTTAACAAAGGTAACATTAAAGCCCGCGCGCGTATGATCGCCCAATATGCCATTGCCGGCGCCAACGCTGGCGTGGTCGTTGGCACTGACCATGCCGCAGAAGCTGTGACTGGGTTTTACACCAAGTTCGGTGATGGCGGCGCTGATGTCACGCCATTGTGGCGCTTGAACAAACGCCAAGGTGCGGCACTCCTGAAAGAACTTGGGGCGCCAGCGCACTTATATGAAAAGGCACCAACGGCTGATCTTGAAGAAGACCGCCCAGCGTTGCCTGATGAAGTGGCTTTAGGCGTGTCATATCGCGATATCGATGACTACTTGGAAGGTAAGCAAGTCAGCGATGCGGCGGCAGAAAAAATCGAGTCTTGGTACCAACGTTCTGAACACAAACGCCACTTGCCGATCACTGTTTTTGATGACTTTTGGAAGGCATAAGCAATTTGTTTAGTATTTGACTTGCTAAACCTAAGGACATTCCGTTATACTTAGGTTGTCACATAAGGGAGTAACTAGCGGCACCATGCCGCGGCAACGTCACCAACAAGTTATAGCTGGTGTTGCCTTAATTAGTGAGACTTATGAACTGCAGACGCAGTTTATAAGTCTCATTTTTTTATCACACAAAGGAGGACCCCCAATTGACCAAACCAGAATACGCACAAACGATCGATGAAACCTTGCATGCCACTCAAAGCCAAGCTGACGTGGGTTTGACCACCAATGAAGCCCAAAAGCGCCTGGAGATCAATGGGCCGAATGCCTTGGCTTCTGCCAAAAAGAAAACCATGTTGGCCCGCTTTTTTGACCAGTTCAAAGACTTTATGATCATCGTCTTGCTGGTGGCTGCTTTAGTCGCTGGATTTGTGGTGCATGAATGGGCCGACGCTGGGATCATCCTCGCGGTGGTGATCTTGAATGCCATTTTCGGGGTGTTTCAAGAATCCAAAGCTGAAGAAGCCATCGACGCTTTGGCCAAAATGGCGACCCCAGATGCCCATGTGCGCCGCGATGGCAATGTGTTGACCATCCCCAGTACGGAGCTAGTGGTCGGCGACATGGTGTTAGTTGAAGCTGGTGATGTGGTGCCAGCCGACTTGCGCTTGATCGAATCGGCCAACTTGAAAATCGAAGAGTCCGCGTTAACTGGGGAATCCGTCCCAGTCGAAAAAGACGTGGCCACCTTGGACGGCGATAATGTCGGCATCGGCGATCGGACGAACATGGCGTTTATGAACACCAACATCACATACGGTCGCGGCGTTGGGGTGGTGGTGGCCACTGGCATGCAAACGCAAGTCGGGCAGATCGCCACGATGATCAATACCGCCAAAGAAACCACGACGCCGCTGCAAGACAACCTCAAAGCCTTAGGGAAAACCTTGACGGTGATGATCTTAGTGATCGCCGCGATCGTGTTTGGTGTCGGCATTTGGCGCCAAGCCGCCAGTGTGCCAGAAATGTTCTTGACGGCGATTTCGTTGGCAGTTGCGGCGATCCCAGAAGGCTTGCCAGCCATCGTGACGATCATTTTAGCGTTAGGTACGCAGAAAATGGCCAAGCGTTCCGCATTAGTGCGCAAACTGCCTGCAGTAGAAACGTTAGGCTCAACTGAGATCATTGCTTCTGATAAAACTGGGACCTTGACGCAAAACAAAATGACTGTCGAAAAAGTGTACTACGACGGCCAATTGCATGATGCCAAAGACGGCATCGCTGGTGGCAACTTGTTAATGACAGTGATGAATTTCGCCAATGACACCCAGATCCAGCCAGATGGCACGATGTTAGGCGATCCGACTGAAACTGCGTTGGTGGCGTATGGGCAAAAGCAACAGTTTGACTTAAGCGCGCAATTGGCGCAAATGCCGCGAGTGGCAGAAGTGCCGTTTGATTCGGAACGTAAACTCATGACCACCATCCATCAAATGCCTAATGGCCGCTTTTTGGTGGCGACTAAAGGCGCGCCGGATCAACTGTTGAAGCGCACCACCCAATTGGCGTTTGGCGATCGGGCCAACGCCATGACGCAAGGGCAATTGGATGACATTTTAGCCACGAACCAACAGCTCGCCAAACAAGCTTTGCGAGTGTTGGGGATGGCCTATAAGATCATTGACGCGATCCCAGCGACAGTGGATTCAGACACCGTCGAACATGACTTGATCTTTGCTGGGTTAGTGGGGATGATCGATCCAGAACGTCCCGAAGCCGCAGACGCTGTGGCCCAAGCCAAAGCCGCGGGGATCCGGCCGATGATGATCACTGGGGACCATCAAGACACTGCCGAAGCCATCGCCGGGCGCTTGGGGATCATTGAACCAGGCGACGACGCGGCAGTGATCACCGGTGCCCAGTTGGATGAACAATCTGACGCTGAATTTGCCCAAAATGTGGACAAGTATTCTGTTTATGCGCGAGTGGCGCCGGAACACAAAGTCCGCATCGTCAACGCTTGGCAACAAAAAGGCAAAGTCGTGGCTATGACTGGCGATGGGGTCAATGATGCCCCTGCGCTAAAAGCTGCTGATATCGGCATCGGCATGGGGATCACTGGGACTGAAGTGTCCAAAGGCGCTTCTGATATGGTGCTGGCTGATGATAACTTTGCCACGATCGTCAAAGCCGTTGAAGAAGGGCGCAAAGTGTTCGCCAACATTCAAAAATCGATCCAATACTTGTTATCGGCTAACTTAGGCGAAGTGTTGACGCTGTTTATGATGACCATGCTTGGTTGGGACATTTTGGCGCCAGTGCATATTTTATGGATCAACTTGGTGACCGATACCTTCCCAGCCATCGCGTTAGGCGTTGAACCCACCGAACCTGGGATCATGAAGCAAAAGCCGCGGGGCCGCGCGTCGAATTTCTTTTCTGGCGGCGTCGGGCAAGCGGTGATCTGGCAAGGGATGCTAGAAGGGATCTTGACGTTAGGCGTGTACTTTGTGGCGATCACTTGGCCGATCCATTCCAGTTCCGCGGCGATGCACGCAGACGCTTTGACGATGGCTTATGCCACGTTAGGTTTGATCCAATTGTTCCATGCCTTCAACGTGAAGTCAGTGCATCAAAGCTTGTTCACGGTTGGGTTGTTCCGCAACCGCTCGTTTAACTTAGCGATCTTAGCTAGCTTCTTGTTGCTGGCAGTGACGATTTTAGTGCCAGGCTTTAATGGGTTGTTCCATGTGACCACGTTAGCCTTGTCACAATGGGCCGTGGTATTAGGCGCCGGGTTGTTGATCATCGTGATCGTTGAAGTCGTGAAGTTTATCCAACGCCAGGTCGCCAAAGCGTAACCTTGATGAGCCCAGCGGCGACGCTGGGCTTTTTCAATGGGCGCCTAGGCGTGTTTCGCAAGCGTTTTTCTGTTAGAATGGAACACAGAAACAATTGGAGGAATTATCATGGCTAAAATGAACAAAACGCAAATGAAATTGATGCACTACGCCCAACTGATCAACTTGATCATGGACGATACCGAAGCTGAACAAGACCAAATGAGTCCGAAGTTTGAAGCCCTTAAACAAGCGCTGTTAAATGGCAACATCGGCGATTTTGATAAAGAAGCATACGCGCAAACCATCACCAGCTTCCAAGATGGCACTGACCATTACAACAGCATGTTGGAAAAACTGCAAAATGCCAAAGTGCCGGCTAAGTTAATGGGCAACCACAAATTATTGACGTCGGCGTTCACGGATTTTGTCAAAGGCTGCCAAGATATGGTCGACAGTTTGCATGACAATCCTACTGAATTTGACGAAGGCGCCTTTTCCATGGCAGAAGCCGATCAAGACGCAGCATCCAGCCGCTTGATGAAATACATTCAAAAGATCTCTGCAATGGTATAAGGAGTCTTCCATGAAAAGAATGATCGCACTGATCGTTGCGCTGGTGGCGTTTTTAGGCGTGGCGTTCGTTCAAACTGGCGGGGTGCAGACCCTGACCAAACCCAAGACGCCCACTGTCGGCATTTTGCAGTTGGTGACCCATCCAGCGCTTGATGCGATCCATAAAGGGATCATCAAAGGGTTAGCGGATAATGGCTATACCGTGGGCAAGAATGTGAAAATCGACTTTCAAAATGCCGAAGCTGATCAAAGTAACTTAAAAACCATGTCAGAGAAATTCGCCAATGAACACGCGGATGTGATGGTGGGTATCGCCACGCCAGCGGCACAAGCGCTGGCTGATGTCACCACCAAAACGCCGATCATTTTAGGCGCGATCACTGATCCTAAAGGCGCCAAATTGGTGAGATCAAACACCAAACCAGGTGGCAACATCACCGGCGTGTCAGATCAAGCTCCGATCAAGTCGCAACTGGCTTTGATCCATCAGCTGATGCCCAAAGCCCAAACGCTTGGGGTGATCTCCACGAGCTCTGATGATTCAGCGCAAGTCCAAGCCAAAATGGTGGGCCAACTGGCCCCAAAAGCTGGTTTCAAAGTCAAGCAATACACCATTAGCTCGACGAACGATTTGAACCAGGTGGCTGGGCAAATGGTCAGCCAAGTTGACGCGATCTTCGTGCCGACAGACAACACCATTGCCAGTGCCATGCAAACCTTGGTTCAAGTGGCCAACACCAAAAAAGTGCCAGTATTCCCAACTGTGGATACGATGGTCAAACAAGGTGGGGTGGCGACGATCGGATTGGATCAATTCGAATTAGGCGTGCAAACGGGGAAAATGGTTGCCAATGTGTTATCTGGCAAGTCCAAGCCTGCCACCACGCCGATCCATTTTGAAAAAACTGGCAAGTTGATCGTCAACTTGAAACAAGCCAAACTGCTGGGGATCACCATCCCCCAAGCGGTGATCGACAAAGCGCAAAAATCCGGGGAGGTCTTCAAATGAGTTTAGGCGTATCTGCCATCGGCCAAGGGCTGTTGTACAGCTTAGTCGGCATCGGCTTATTTTTGACTTTCCGGATCTTGGATTTCCCCGATATGACCGTTGAAGGCACTTTCCCGTTTGGCGCCGCGGTAGCGTGTGCGGCGTTGACCCATGGCGCTAGCCCATTTGTGGCCACCTTGTTGTCGTTGATCGCTGGCATGGCCGCCGGGTGTGTGACGGGGTTATTGACCACCAAAGGCCATATTCCCGTGTTGTTAGCCGGGATCTTGGTGATGACTGGGCTGTATTCCATTAACTTGCGGGTGATGGGGCGAGCAAATTTAAGCTTGCTCAACCAGCCGAACTTGTTTAACGCGCATTGGCTCAAGGCACTGCCGGCGTATTTTGACGCGGTAGTCGTCGGCGTGATCGCTTGTGTCGTGATCGTGACGTTATTGATCTTGTTTTTGAACACCCAAATCGGCCAAGCCTTCATTGCCGCTGGCGACAACCCAGCAATGGCGCGCAGTTTAGGTATCGACCCGGATCACCAAATGTTGCTCGGTTTAGTGGTGGGCAACGGCTTGATCGGCTTGGCTGGCGGCTTGCTGGCGCAAAACAACGGTTATGCTGATGTGTCCATGGGCACTGGGGTCATTGTCATTGGGCTAGCGGCGATCATCATCGGCGAAGTGGTGTTTGGCGAGTTGACTTTGAGCCAGCGCTTAGTGGCTGTTGTGCTTGGTAGCATTTTGTATCGCTTCGTGCTGTTGATCGTGTTGGCATTAGGCTTTAACGCCAATGATCTCAAAATGTTGTCTGCGATCATTTTGGCTTTGGCGATCATGATCCCGCAAATCGACCATCGTTTGCGCATCAAGCGCACCTTAAGTCGGGGGGTGAAGGCCAATGGCTGAGCAATTAAAACTGGCCAATGTCGCGGTGAATGTTGTCGCCGAAAATACCGTTAAACCGCTGCTTTCAGGCATCGACTTGACCTTGGCGCCAGGTGATTATGTGGCAGTGTTAGGCACGAATGGCGCAGGGAAGTCCACGATGTTTAATGCCATTACTGGCGATATCGATGTGGCTGGCGGTTCGATCACCTTAGCTGGGCAAGACATTACCCATGAAAAGCCGGAAAAACGTGCCCGTTTGATCGCTCGGGTGTTCCAAGACCCGAAAATGGGCACTGCGCCGCGCATGACGGTGGCAGAGAACTTGTTATTGGCCTCTCGCCGCGGTCAGCGCTTGACGCTGGCTTCTCGAGGTTTAAAGGCGCAAATGACCCATTTTGAAGCGTTGGCGGCACAAACTGGCAACGGCTTAGAAAAGGCGTTGGATCGTCCCACCGAGTCGCTTTCTGGTGGGCAACGCCAAGCGCTGAGTTTGTTGATGGCAACGTTGAAGCGCCCAGAGCTTTTGTTGCTTGATGAACATACTGCCGCTTTGGATCCGAAAACCAGCGCGGCGATCATGGCGGTCACAGACAAATTAGTCACCCAAGAGCATTTGACGTGTATGATGATCACGCATCATTTGGAAGATGCCTTGAAATATGGCAACCGCTTGATCGTGTTATCGCAAGGGCGCATCATCAAAGACTTCAATGCCCAAGAAAAAGCCGCGTTATCGCGCGCAGACTTGTTAGATTATTTCGGTTAGATCAAAAACGCTTCGCAAAGGGAAATAACTTTGCGAAGCGTTTGTTCATTAGAGGTGAAGAACCATGTCAGATCAAGAACTTCAAGTCTTGGTGGCCCAAGTGTCATTGGCGAGTTTCCAGCGGCCGTTTGTCAATCAGGCGCATTTTAACGGAAATTTGTCAAATGGTGTTGAAGGATAGTTTTTATCCTTTGAAGGTCTCCCCGACCGTGGGAGGCTTTTTTGTTATTTAATTGTTTAAGGAACTATGATGGATGCAGGGATAATGGTATTTTCGG
>NZ_BAAFZI010000038.1:0-23688 GCF_045862175.1 Lacticaseibacillus salsurae
CTCGTTTATCTTTTGGTTTGGTCGCTTAAAGCATAACACTGGAGGGAGTAGGTGTTTTTGTGTTATCTAAAAAGGCCTAAAACTTCCAGCGTTGAAGTACTCTTCAACACCAAAAATTTTAGACCCGATCATTTTGGTGGCGTTGGTTTGGGTCGGTTTGGCGACACTTGGGCGGCATACTTATACCGGGCAGATCACTAAAGTCACCCGAGTCGAAGAGCGACATAGCGATTATCACTATGCCGTATCGCTTAAAGCAGACAAACAGACTTATCAATTAGAAGATTCGATCAACATCCTGGCAGGCAAATCCCATTACTTGCACTTGCATGCCGGCACCAAGCGCGTCACCGTAACCACTAGCGGGGTGTTACCGAGTAATTTTTTGATCACGCAAAATATTTTACCCGTGAAAAAATAAAAGTGGACCAGACATAAGTCGCATAGTCGCGTTCCATAAAGCACCGCCAAGTCACACAAACGGCTCTACACCGCGATCCAAAGTTCGAATCGTGGTGCAGAGCCGCTTGTGTGATTGGCTAAAACCGCTTTATGTCTCAGCCTCGTGTACTTTAGGCATATTTTTTGAAATAGATCGCGGTGATGATGGCCAAGTAGATCATCCCGATCAACAGCGAGATTCGCGTTTCCGGATTCAAGATCATAAACACCAAGGTCAACGCTAAAAAGGCCAAGGTCAAATAGTTGGTGTAAGGGGCGCCAGGCATTTTGAACGGATGATCCGCCATTTTGTCGGCGTGGACTTTGCGAAAGCGCGTTTCAGACACTAAGATCACCACCCAAGGCACCATCCCAGGCAAAACCGAACTGGAATACACCATCACAAACACGTTCCCAGCTGCTGGGGCGATCAGAGGCAATAAGGCGTTGAGCAAGACGCCTAAGCCAATACCTAAACCGATCAAAAGCACTGGATACAGCGGCACCCCATGGCGATTAAGGAGTTTGAATTTTTTCGGGAGCTGTTTTTGCGCCGCCAAGGTGTAAAGCATGCGACTGGCGGAGTAGATCCCAGAGTTGGCGCCTGATAGCGCCGCAGTGATCACCACAAAGTTGATCAAGGCAGCGGCAAAGGTGATGCCGATTTTGGAGAAAGTTTGCACAAAAGGTGAGCCGATGGCAGACAGTTGGTTCCAAGGATAGATCGACACGATCACAAAAATCGCCCCGACATAAAAAATCAAGATCCGCCCGACAGTGTCTTTGACGGCTTTAACGATGGTCGGCCGCGGGTTCTGGGCTTCGCCAGCAGTGATCCCCAACAACTCGACGCCTTGATAAGATCCTAAGACGATCGCCAAAGCGAAGAAGAACCCTTTGACGCCGCCAGTGAAAAAGCCGCCATGCGTCCACAAATTTGAGATGCCCACCGGTTTGCCGCCGTGGCCGAGGCCAAAAATGATCACCCCTAAACCGGCGATGATCATTAAAATAATGGTCACTACTTTGATCAACGCAAACCAAAATTCCATTTCGCCAAACATCCGCACAGAAATCAAGTTGGCGCAGACTAAAGTCGCAATGGCGATCAACCCAGGCAGCCACCCAGGTAGATCTGGCCACCAGAATTTGAAGTATTCGCCGATCGCGATCATTTCAGACATCCCCACGACGACGAATTGAAACACATTGCTCCAAGCCGTCAAAAAGCCAAACGCCGGATGCATATAGTCACTGGCAAATTTGGCAAAGCTGCCAGTGGTGGGATCAACATATAACATTTCGCCTAAAGCGCGCATGATCAAGTATAAGAAAATGCCGGCGATGCCATAAGCGAGGAGCACAGAAGGCCCAGTCCATTTGATCGTGGCGGTGGCGCCCATAAATAAGCCGACGCCGATAGTGCCGCCTAACGCGATCATTTGCATGTGGCGGCCAGAGAGTTTGCGTTGCATGAATTAAGACTCACTTTCGTTAACGGGAGAAAAACAACGTTCACCATTTTACGCCGTTTATCCACGTTTGGCAAACACGTGTCTCAAAACGTAGACAAATCAAAAATGGTGGCGTTTTCTCGTCAACGCGGTTATTCTTATTGTAGAATATGCTCACGAAAGGACCTTTTTATGACGAACATCTTAGAGACGAAATATCCTTTGATCCAAGGCGCCTTGGCCCAGATCTCCACGCCACCCTTGGTGATCGCCGTTGCCAAAGCTGGCGGGTTAGGCGTGTTGACCACGGCTGGTTTGACCTCAGAGCAATTGGCCCAGCGAGTCGCTGAGATCCGCGCGGCAACCGATCAGCCTTTTGCCGTGAATTTAATGTTGCAACAACCTAATATTGTCGACATGGTGACTTATTTGCTTGCCCATCCAGTGCCGGTGGTGACCACCAGTGCTGGCTCACCGAAGCGCTTTGCCCAACAACTACAAGCCGTTGGCACCAAAGTGATCGCCGTGATCCCCAATGTCAAAGTCGCCCAAAAAATGGCCGCATTAGGCGTCGATGCGCTAGTGGCAGAAGGCCTGGAGTCAGGCGGCCATATCGGCACGCAAACCACTTTGGCCTTGGTCCAACAAGTCGTCGCCGCCGTGGACTTGCCGGTATTTGCGGCTGGTGGGATCTATGATGCGCACTCCGTCCAAGCCATGCAAGCATTAGGCGCAGTTGGGGTGCAAGTGGGGACGGCGTTTTTGGCGGCGGAAGAAACGCCGATCTCGTCGGCGTACAAACAAGCGGTGATCCAAGCCAGCGACACCAGCACAGTGGTTACTGGCCGCGCATTAGGTGATGCCGTGCGCTGTTTGCAAAATCCGTTAACGACGCGCTATTTTGAAGCTGAACAAGCCGGCGCCGATGTTAAAGTCTTACACGGCATACTGGATGGCAGCTTGCGGCGGGCAATCGTTGGCGACATTGACCATGGCACCTTAATGGCTGGGCAAATTGCTGGCATGGTCAAGCGCATCGAGCCGGTGGCGGCGATCGTTTCGCGTTTGTTTGCAAATTAGGGCTTGCGACGCATTAATTTTTTCACGTGGCACATGCTATAATGAGGCCACTAGGAGGTGTCAACATGGCAGCAAACAATAATTATCGTCAATTACGCCGGTCGCGCACCAACAGCGTGATCGGTGGGGTGTGTGGCGGCTTAGGTGATTTCTTTGGCATCGATCCAGTGATTTTTCGTGTCATTTTTGCGGTAGCGTTTTTCGTATATGGCAGTGGGTTTGGCTTGTATTTGATTTTGTGGCTGTTGATCCCTAAAGCAGCACCAGCGGAACCGCGTTTTCAAGACGATCCTGAACCACATTTTGAAGCACACGACGATGCGCCAAAGCATCATGATGATGACGATTGGTCAGATTTTTAACGGATATCAAATCAAAAAGCGATCAGCTGCGGCTGATCGCTTTTGTCGTTTCCAATCGGTATTGGGGTTTCTCACCGCGCGACATATCAGTAAATCAAAAAGCTTCCCGTCAGCGTTTGACGAGAAGCCTACATAATTGGTTAGATTTCTTTCAACGCCTTTAAAATCGCTTGAGTTGCGGTATCTGGGGTCAACTTGAATTCTTCCAGTAACGCGTCGCGGGTTTCATTGTGGTTGAACCGCCGGGCTGCGCCTAGCGTCAACACATTAACATCAGTGGGGCCAAAGTATGCCGCGACTTTTTGGCCGAAGCCGCCATCCAAGCTGCCTTCTTCCATGGTAACCACTAACTTGTGTAAACCGCGCAGTTGCGCTAAGCCAGCTGGATCTAAGGTATTGGTGCTGCGCGGATCGATCAAAGTGGCATTGATGCCAGAAGCGGCCAGTTGGCCTAATACCGCTTCTGCCAAAGGCCGCATCGAGCCTAACCCCATCAACGCCACTTGGCTGCCGTGATGCAAGATGTGCATTTTAGTCGGGGCAAAATCTGCTGCCAAAGGATCTGAGTGCACGCCGTTGCTAGGTACGCGAATCGCCACTGGACCGGCTGTTTGCGTCAAAGCCCAGTCAAGTTGCGCCAACAAGTCTTCTTTGGTGGTCGGCGCTAAGTATTTCAAGTTGGGGATGTTGGCTAGTTCCGCTTGATCCAAGTCAGCTTGATGCGTCGGATCCCCGCCGGAAATGCGCCCACCATTGATCATAAGCACCACTGGTAAAGAGTTGATCCCTAGATCATGAGAAAGCTGGTCATAAGCGCGTTGTAAAAAAGTGGCCGAGTGAAATACCACAGGCCGCAAGCCGCCTTTGGCCATGCCGGCTGCTAAGGTGATGGAAACTTGTTCGGCAATGCCCACGTCGATATAGCGCTGAGGATATTTGGCGGCCCAAGTTTTCAAATGGAACCCGCCAGGCACTGCTGCATTCATGGCGTAAATCGGCATACCAGCTTGCACATGTTCATCGAGATCTTGCAAGATCAGATCCCAGTAGTTTTCCCCATGCGCGACCTGTTTTGGTGAGCCGTCTGGTAAGTTGAATGGGCCGTGCCAATGCCAAGCTTCTTCATTTTCCAAAGCCGGTTTGAAGCCGCGACCTTTTTGGGTATTGACGTGCAGCACCAAAGGATGATCGATATCTTTGACGGCTTTGAACGCGGCAATCAAACTTTCAACATCATTGCCATTTGCCACATAGCGGTAGTCTAAACCCAGCGCTTTAAACAAGTTGTGATCCGCTTGGCCGTTGGTTTTGCGCAATTGCGCCAAGTTTTGGTAAATGCCGCCATGGTTTTCCGCGATACTCCATTGGTTATCATTGACCACGATCAGCAATTGGCGATTCAACACTGCGGCGTTGTCCAATGCCTCGTAGGCCAAGCCGCCAGAAAGCGACCCATCGCCGATCAGCGCTGTAATGTGATCATGGCGATGTTTGGCATCGCGCGCCAACGCCAAACCAGACGCCAAGCCGACACTTGTTGAGGTGTGGCCAATGGTGAAAAAGTCATGCTCAGATTCGCGCGGTTCAGTGAAGCCTGAGACATCGTGATAATGTTTAGGATCTAACCAAGCTTGTTTTCTGCCAGTCAAGATCTTGTGGGTATAACTTTGGTGCGACACGTCAAACACGATCTTGTCGCGTGGGGAGTCAAACACCGTATGCCACGCAATGGTCAATTCCACTGCGCCTAAGTTAGGCCCGACATGGCCGCCAGTGACCGAAACTTTGGTCAATAATAATTGCCGGATCTCATCGGCAAGTTGTTGGAGTTCGGCTGCGCTGTGTTGGCGCAAGTCGGCAGGTTGGTTAATGGTTTCTAAAATCGACATAAGTTCACCTTCACTGATCATTTAATAGTATCTAATTTATACTTAAATATTTTTTGGTGCAAGAACGCACCTGAAAGTGCCTAACGTGCTAGGCCGGTCGTTTGGATCTGCAATTCCGGTTGGCTCGTTGCGGCATGGTGAGGGTCCTCGAAAAAGCTAGCCGGGATGTCTCGCTACTCCTGTTTCGCCGGATCTTTTCCTGCGGCTTTCCGTAAGCGATAAATCGCTAACGGAAATCTCACGATGCCGCAACGAGCCAATCTCCATCCCAGATCCAAACGACCTGTGCATGAGCGACTAGGAGACAGCCAGGCTTTAGTTTAGTCCTAGTTTTACGTTGGATTGTTGTCATTGTATGCTGGCAGCCTCATGGTGGAACACGCATGGTTGCGGGAAATTGGCATCACTGCGAAAAATTGGCCAAGTTGCCGTGCGGCCGGCTTCAGAAATCGCCATAACAGCGCCTAGATCATGAACCAGCAAAACCCACTGATTCATGATTTGCCGGTGCAAGCTGTGGATGCCGCCAAAACTCGGCGTCATACTTGATTTTACTGTCACAGCAACAGGCCATTTCCTCCGTGATGCCAGTTCGCCATCGCCCAAGGATCTTCTTGAACCATCAAGTTCACTAAATGATCCGGTTGCCACTAGTCGGTATGGCATACTAGTGCCTAAGTGATATCAAATTGTGTCCGTTATCTAATGGCAGAGATAACGGAGTTGGTTTGAATTTGGAACGGAGGTCGGTCGAGGTGGCCACAGTGAGAACGCTGTTGGCGATTTATCGCCTACAGCGTTGCGCAAGTCGAGATCCGGCGGGTGGGGAGCGTAGCGAGACATCCCGGCTAGCTCGGCAGAGGACCCTCACTATGGCCACCTCGACCGACCGGAGTTCCGAATTCAAACAACCTCCACCCGACACAAGCGCAAAAAAACCACCGCACAAGGCGGTGGCGAGAGAACTTAATGCTGATCTTCTTGTTCACGATGCTTGGCAACAGTGGCTTTCGCCTTTTTGGCGATGACCCGTTCTGGGGTCAACAACTTGTAGACACCAAAGCTGAGCAAGCCAGCAATGGCCGTGGCGCCAAAAACGATCGAATAAACGGTGCCTTCAATCGTCGGCTTTGGCGTGTCAGCTTTGATTTTAGTGGCGGTATTACGCAATTTTTTGAATGGCATGATCGCGCCTCCTCAAGACACCATTATAACCCGAAATCAGCCTTTGACCAACACCAAGCGGCCATCATGCGGCTGGCCCAGTAATTCGTGGCCTTGCTGGATGCCTTCTAAGGTAAAAGGCAGCGGGTCGGCAAGTTGAAGCTTCAATTGACCCACTGCCACTGCTGGGGCCAAGGCGGCTAAAGCCGTAGCGTCAGAAGGTTCAGATGCCGGATGTACATGAATGATGTCGATGGCTTTATCTGAAGCGCGGCTGTCGACATGCGCGACAGTCACTAGCTGGCCACCTAAGCGCGTCATGGCCACATCTTCGGCAAAGCCGACGCCATCCATGGCAACGTTGATCACAATATCGCCAGCGTTGGCCAACACCGACACCAAATCAGCATTGTCATAAGGCACTGCGCGCAAAGCGCCGTCTTTGATCACCGCTTCTTGATGTCGCGCTGAGGCGATGCCAATGACATCTGCGCCCATCGCTGTGGCCAGTTGGACGACCAAAGCGCCAACGCCACCATTGGCGCCTTTGACGATCACGGTTTGGCCGGATTCGATCGTGGCAAAACGATGCACGATCCGCCAAGCGGTGATCCCTGGGGTGACCAACGCCGCTGCTTGGGCCATGGTCAAGCTTTGCGGCATGACCACAGCAGTATCTGGCGTGGCTAAGACAAAATCGGCGTATGCACGATTGGTGTGGGCCAAAACGCGCTGGCCGACTTTAAAATCGGTGGTGCCAGCGTCCACCACCAAACCGGCGACGTCATGGCCTGGGATCGTAAAACGGCCGCTTGGCGCATTGAAGCGTTCTGCGCGGTCCTTGTTGTTTAAGCCCACAGCAAGCGGCTGGATCACTAACTGGCCGTGTAGCGGGGTGGGGTCAGGAATTTCAACTTGCATAAATTGTCCATTGGGATGGTTGAGGCCAAATGCTTGCATAGTCATGCTCCTCCTTGCACAAATCAACGATGACAACACCATTATTGTGCAATGGAACTGAGCATTTGGCAATTTTGACGCCTTTTATTTTGGTGAGCGCGGATCAAAGCCGCGCATTTGGCCTAAGAATTCATCTGGGTAGCGCAACACATCGGAATCGTCGTTACCAGATTCGGCGACTTCGCCATGTTCGGCAATGTCCAACCCAACCGCTTCATCGTGTTGGGTAACGCGAATGGCGGTAAAGTGCTTGAGGATCAAGGTGATCAAAATCGCCATCACTGCCACTAAAATGATCGTGACCAAAGTGCCAGCGATCTGTACGCCAAACAAGTGCCAGCCGCCACCATATGCCAAGCCATTTTCAGCGATCGCCGGGTTGGCTGCTTTGGTGGCAAACACGCCAGTTAAAATCGACCCGACGATCCCAGACACCCCATGACACCCAAAAGCATCCAAGGCGTCATCGATCTTCAAGCGCGGTTTGAGGTATTCGATGAAGAAATAACTGGTGGCAGTCGCGCAAATGCCGATCGCAAAACTCCCAAACAAGGTCACATACCCGCAAGCTGGGGTGACGCCGACTAACCCACATAACGCCCCAGTACAAACGCCGATCAAGGTTGGTTTGCCGTGTTTATAAACATCCAAAAACATCCACATCACCAAGGCACTGGCGGCGGCTAGGCTGGTAGTCAACGCGGCATTGACTGCTGTGCTGTTAGCCGCTAAGGCGGATCCGGCGTTAAAGCCATACCAGCCGATCCACAAAATCGCGGTCCCTAACAACACCCAAGGGCGGTTGTTCGGGGCAGTTTGTTTGGACCGCCGCGCGCCTAGAAAATACGACAGTACCAACGCGGTGATCCCAGCGTTGATATGGATCACGGTCCCGCCGGCAAAATCCAACACGCCCCAGCTAGCCATTAAGCCGTTGGGACTCCAGATCAAGTGGACTAACGGATAATAGATCAAAATGCTCCACAAAATAATGAACCAAGTCAAAAAGCGAAACCGCATGCGGCCAACCACGGCGCCGATAAATAAAGCCGGGGTGATGATGGCAAACATCATTTGAAATAACGCAAAAGTGCCGACGCTGAGGTGATCTGGCCGCAAGCTAGTCAACTTGATGCCATTCATGAATAAGCCTTGCACTTTGCCGATGACCCCGCCGATATCTGGGCCAAAGGCGAGCTCATACCCGACTAAAGCCCATAGCAAAATCGCGATGCCAGTGATATAAAACACCGATAACATGGTATTGACGACATTGCGTTTGGACACCAGCCCACCATAGAAAAAGGCCAGGCCTGGGGTCATGAACCAAACTAAAACGCTGGCAAGAATAACAAAAGCAGTGTTGGCGATATTCATAATTGGTTGCCTCCCGAATCACGCGCGTTAACAATTTTTGTTATTGTAAACCCACTTTTTGGTATAGGTGCGATTGAAACCGATTGCGACACTGAAAAAATTGGTGAAAGCACAAAAAAACGCCGATTTGACGGCGTTTAAAAATTAAAATTCAATGTGAGCAATGCTGACAGAATCGATTGACGCTATACCAAACGGGCCCGTTTGCGGGTGAGGCGGCGGAAACCGTGAGCGACGATATTCACATATACCAAAAAGTACGTGCCGATCGCCACAAACAGCATGAAGATCGCCGCGCCAAAGTCGCTATCCAACATCACTGCTGGGGCGATGGACGCGATACACATGCCAATGCCAAACACCATCCCGATCATGCGCGGGTGTTGGTAAGCGGATAATTCTTGTTGGGCTAACTGGCGTGTGCCAGTGGCGATCAACACGCGGCGGTGCTTATGATCGGCGTGATTGATGCGCGGTGCCACGATCAGCATCACCCCAATGGCGGTGCCCAGTAAATACAGCCCAGCGCCTAAGTTATCAGCCCCATTTGATAACGCGATCGGCAAGGCCAATCCCCCGATCAAAATCGCGATCCCTAAAGCCGTCAAGCGCGCTTGGTGTTCATTTTTGTGCCAAAAGCTGATCGCAGTTTGGCTATCGATGCCTTGTTCAACCGATTTTTTTGACATAAGAGACACTCCTCCAAGTGAAGATTCGCTTTGAGTATACCTGCATTCAAGCGTTCAAGCGTCAGCCTTGAGACGGAACTTTAAGGTCACTGCACGCGGCTGGTGCCGTTTGCGTAGTTCAACACGACGCCAGGTTGAACATTGAAAATATACACGTTAAAGCGGATCGTGTTGTCGCCAATGGATTGCGCGCGCATGGCCACGCCGCGGGCTAACAGCTCGCTGCCGCGAAATACTGGGGTCACTTCATAGCGCACATAATGGCTGGTGGATTGCTTTAAGTAATGGGCGATATCATCTTCATGCGCTTGCATCAAAGGTGAGTTCAGTTCGCGGGTGCCTGTCATTAAGTTTTTGGGGTTATTGTTTTGCCCGGAAAGCTGAAAGCCGATTAAATGTGAGCGATTATACAGCCATTGGCCATTGATGCGCTTGTTATGCCAACCAGTAGGATCCCAACTTAACGCCTCGCGTGGCTTGGTGGGCATGATACTGCGATTCAACATCGCTTCTGCGGGTCCGACGCGGTTTTGCGCATCTAAATTCGAAAAGGTGGTCCAAGCACCAGAGGCAGTGGACAGTTCGCTTTGGGCAAACGCCGGATCATTGTTGTTAATGGTGATCTCTTGATCGCCGTTATAAGTCAACGCCGCCAGTTTTGCGACTGGCTGGGCAGTGGTGTTATTGGCGCCTTTGGTCGGAGCGCCTGGGGTCGTGCCTTGTGAAGACGAGCTGCTGGCGTTGGTTGCTGGTGCTTCATTGGGGCCGAAGACTTTTTGTTGGACTTGTTGGCCACCGCCGATCGCCACGCCTAAAATAATTAAACTGGTAGCCAGTTTACGCCGGCGTGCGCGGGCTTTTTTGGCGCGCGGCATTTTGCCTAAACCAACGATTGCGCCGGCGACCACCAGCAAGATCCCGAGAATCAACATATGAGCGCCTCCTTGTGTCCAGTGTACAAGAAAGCCATGAAAATATCGAGCCGGCGAAATTTTTCTACTATAGATTGTCGCGATGCTTTATTTCTGATATGATTAAGGGCAATGTGAAAAATTACGTCAAAAAATGATCGCGAGGGAAAAGATTGCTTACTGTTAACAACGTGTCGATGACGTTTTCTGATCGAACTTTGTACAAAGATGTCAATTTGAAATTCACGCCGGGCAACTGCTACGGCATCATCGGGGCTAATGGGGCCGGCAAGTCGACCTTTTTGAAGATCCTTGAAGGCAAGCTCACGCCAACCACTGGGACCGTTTCGATGGATCAAAATGAACGCATGAGCGCACTGCGTCAAGATCACTTTGCGTTTGATGATCAAACGGTCATGAACACGGTGCTTCAAGGCTGGACGCGGCTTTATGAAGTGATGACTGAAAAAGACGCCTTATATGCCAAACCAGATTTTTCTGAAGCAGATGGTTTAAAAGCCGCCGAACTTGAAGGTGAATTTGCCGAAATGGACGGCTGGAACGCTGAATCTGATGCGTCTCAACTGTTGCAATCGGTGGGCATCCCAGAATCCCAACACCAAACCATGATGGCAGAACTGCCAGAAGGCGAGAAAGTCAAAGTCTTGTTAGCCCAAGCGATGTTTGGTAAGCCTGACTTGTTGCTGTTAGATGAACCGACTAACGGGCTTGACCCGCAAACCATCGCGTGGTTGGAAGACTTCTTAGCCGATTACGACAACACCGTTTTAGTGGTCAGCCATGACCGGCATTTCTTAAACGCCGTTTGCACCATGATGTGTGATGTGGACTTTGGTAAGATCGAAATGTTTGTCGGTAACTATGACTTCTGGATGGAATCTTCCAAGTTGGCCCAACAACTGCGCTCTAACGCCAACGCCAAAAAAGAAGAACAGATCAAGCAGCTGCAAGAATTCGTGGCGCGTTTTTCAGCGAACGCCTCGAAATCCAAGCAAGCCACGTCACGTAAGAAACAATTAGAAAAAATCACCTTAGATGATATCAAACCATCATCGCGTAAGTATCCGTTTATCAAGTTCGTGCCAGAGCGCGAATTAGGCAATGACTTGTTGCGCGTGGAAAATGTCTCGTTGACAGTCGAAGGCGAAAAAGTCCTCGACAATGTGTCCTTCATTTTGCGCCCAGGCGACAAAACCGCGTTGATCTCGCGTTCTGATGTCACCACCAGCTACTTGATGCAAGTGATTGCTGGGGCCATCAAGCCTGATACTGGGACGGTGACTTGGGGGGTGACCACTGCGCGGGCTTACATGCCAAAAGACTTGAATCCAGAATTTTCGGATGAACGCTTTGACATCCTAGAATGGTTGCGGCAGTTTGCCTCTAAAGAAGAGTCTGACAACACTTTCTTGCGAGGCTTTTTAGGGCAAATGTTGTTCCGCGGTGACGAACCGTTGAAGAAAGTCACCGTGTTATCTGGTGGCGAAAAGGTCCGCTCGTATTTGGCCAAAATGATGTTGAGCAAAGCCAACGTCTTGTTGATGGATGACCCGACCAACCATTTGGATCTGGAATCGATCACCAGCTTAAACGATGCGTTGATCGATTTCCCAGGTGCTGTTGTGTTCACGTCACATGATCACCAGTTTATCCAAACCATCGCCGATCACATTATCGAAGTCGGCCCTAAAGGCGTCGTCGATCGTGCTGATACCACGTATGATGAATTTATGGCCCATGAAGTGGCCCAAAAGCAAGTCCAAGACATTTATTAAACGCGTGTAAACAAGCGCGCCACCTCGATTGGTTGAGGTGGCGCGCTTGTTTTGTGGCGGCTTTAAATATCGACTATAATGTCAGTAAGTCTGCTGGTGTTTTCAGCGCATAAGCGATCGGCTGCAAGTCGGTACTGGGCTGATTGGTCCAAGTGGCCAAGGCGAAAGGCACTTTGGCGTCAAGGGCTGCGCGTGAGTCCGTCACGGTGTCGCCGATATAAATGGCGTCTTTGGTGGCCACGCCCAAGCGCTGTAAGGCCAATAAGATCGGATCGCCAAAAGGCTTGTTGCGCTTGGCGTCATGCGCCAAAACGGCAGTATCGATATAATCGCTGAAATGATACCGCTGATCATCTAACGTAAATTCTGGCGCGGCTTTTGACGTCACGATGCCAAGTTTGTGGCCGGCTTGGCGCAGTTTGTTCAAAGTCTCAGGCATGCCAGCGATCCAATCGACTGTTGTCGCATAAGCTTTTGAGTCGTTGATCCATTGATCGATCATTTTGGTGGCGTCTTGGCCGCTGAAGCCTAAGCGCTTGGCAGTGTCTTGAGACGGAATGCCATTGGAGAAAGCCAGCTGTTCAAGGGTATAATCACGGTGATAACGCCGCATCGTATCTTGGAGGCCTTTTAAGTACATGGTGACGGAATCGATCAAAGTCCCGTCGATATCAAAAATAAATGCAGACATGGAAGCACTTCCCTTCACCCTCAGTATACCAAAGGAGTTGACTCAATTTGAAAATTTTGCATACGGCAGATTGGCACATCGGCAAAAAGCTCGCTGGGTTTGATCTGTTAGACGACCAACAAGCCATTTTTAAGCGCTTGGTGAACGTTGCCGCCGCCGAAAAAGTCGATGCCATTATCGTCGCTGGCGATTTGTATGACCGCGCGTTGCCTAACGAAGCCGCCGTTTCAATGGTTAATGACATGTTATTTGAATTGAACCGCCAGCGGCATTATCCATTGCTGGTGGTATCAGGCAACCATGATTCGGCAGTGCGCTTGAATACTGGCCGCGATTGGTATGCGACCACACAACTGTATTTAAACACCCAACTGGATCAAGCCTTTGCGCCGGTGATCTTAGGCGACAGCCAGTTTTTCTTGTTGCCATATTTTGAACCAGTGGCGGCACGGTTGTATTTTGACGATGACAGCCTGACCAATATCGCCAAAGCGATGGTGCCAGTGGTGGCCAAAATGCAGACCTTGTTTGCCCCAGACAAACGGCATATTTTAGTGGGGCACTTTTTTGCAGCAGGCAGTGAACACTCAGATTCTGAGACCCGCGTCAATGTTGGCGGCTTGGATGCCGTGGCAGTAGCGGATTTGGCGCCGTTTGACTATGTGGCATTAGGCCATTTGCACAGTCGTCATGCCCTAGACGCCGAAAAGATCCAATATTCAGGCAGCTTGTTGAAATACTCAGTTTCTGAAGTGGCGCAAGAAAAAGGCGTCTACATTTTGGATACAGACGACATGTCGCGCAAATTCGTGCCGTTAGCGCCGAAACGCGACTTGCAACACCTCACAGACAGTTTTGAACATCTCAGCGATCCGGCTTTTTATCGTGAGCTTGATCGTGATGCGTATACGGCCATCACGTTGACCGATACAGAAGTGATCCCAAACGTCATGGCCCAGTTGCGCGAGATCTTTCCCCAAGTGATCGGCTTGGATCGCCAACACGGGGTGCAGCTGTCGGATCGGCCTACAGTGGCCAAACTCAAGCAACTGTCGCCGACGGAATTGCTAGGGGATTTTTATGATCATGTGTCAGACAGCAAACTGACTGACGCACAGCTGCATTGGGCCAAGCAAGCTTTGACCATGGCTCAAAAGGAGGATTGACATGCGCCTTTTACAATTACACATGCAAAATTTCGGGCCTTATCGCGATGAGCAGGTGGACTTTGAAGCCTTTGACACCACGCCATTGTTTTTGATCAGCGGCAAAACTGGCGCTGGCAAAACCACGATTTTTGATGCGTTGGTGTTTGCGTTATATGGTACGACCACAGGCGGGGAGCGTTCAGGCAATGAAATGCGCGCTAATTTTGCGACGCCTGAAGAACCCACCAAAGTCACCTTGTCGTTCACCCATGGCGGCCGCAAATATTTGATCACCCGCGCGCCGGAACAATTGTTGGCCAAAAAGCGCGGCGAAGGGTTGACCAATGTAGCGGCTAAAGTCTCATTGAAAATTTTCGTTGATGGCGCTGAAGTCGATGAGTTGACCAAAGTGCAAACCGTGCGCACGCGCATCGACAGTTTATTGCAACTAGACGCCAATCAATTTCGGCAAATGGTGTTACTTCCGCAAGGCAAATTTCGCCAATTCTTAGACGCCAATTCCGATGCCAAAGCCGACTTGTTGCGGCATTTATTTGGCACGGATCTGTATTTGCGCTGGCAAACCAGCATTCAAACTGCCGCCAAAAAACAAAGCCGGGCTTTAGATGCCAAACAAGCGCGGCTAGAAACGCTGAGTTCGCAATTTGATTATGGTGACCACCAGCCTGACGATCAAGCCACGCTAGCCGATAAAATCACGTTGATGCAAGCCCAACTGGCCGATCAAACTGCCGCAGTGGCGAGTTTACAAACCCATTTTGATGCGGCCAAAGCTGCTTACGACCAAGCCAACTTGGCGTATCAATCTGGTAGTACCTTGGCTCAAGCGTTTACGCATTTGCATCAAGCCAATAGCGCTTTGGCGCAATTAGACCAACAAGCCACGCATTTGGCCAGTCAAACCAAGCGGCTTGAAGATCTGCAATGGGCTCATGAATGGCAACCGGTTGCCGAACAAATCACCAATGGCCAAGCCAATCGCCAGCAGCTGTTGAACCAAGTGGCCCAAGCCAACGCTGAACAAACCGAAGCCCAACATGCATTGACCCAAGCGCAAGCCCAACAACTTGCCCTACAAGCGCAAGCACCAGCGATCAAAGCCGCTCAAAATGAGCTGACCCAATTGGCCGATACCAAACACCAATTGCAACAGCTTGCCGACTTGCACCAAAGCCAAATAAAAGCGCAAACGTTGCATCAACAACTCAGCCAAACTGCCGCGGCGGCTTTGACGGCGTATCAAGCTTTGTTGACCCGACAAGCGGCTAATCAAGAAGCCCAAGCTGACTTGGCCAAGTCTGATCAAACCCAAGCCTTGGCAGATCTAGAAAAGCTGACTGCCGGCTTGTCAGCGACTGCGCGTACTTGGCAACAAAGCCGCCAGCGTGTCGCTGAGGTCCAAGCTAAATTGACCGATGCACAAACCCAATTCCAACACGCGCAAGTTGAAGCCGCTGCGGCAAATGACCATTATCAACTGCTGCATGATCAAAGCCTCACCAATCAAATTGCTGCGTTAGTTGGACAATTATCCGCCAATGCGCCATGTCCAGTATGTGGCAGCTTGGATCATCCCCATCCGGCAACGGTTCAAGCCGGCGAAGCCGTGACGCCAGCGGCATTAAAACAAGCTGACACCAAGCGCATGGCGGCGTCATCCACACTGGCGCAAGCCGAAGCGTTAACGGCGCGCTTGGATCAACAACTCAAGCAATTGACCCAAGATATCCAAGACAGCGCCCAAGTGATCCAAAGCCAAGCCGGTGAATTGGCGCAAGCTGACGCTGAAACCACTTTAAACGTTTTACGCCAACAATTGATCGCCTTGCGCTTTGCACAACAGCAGTGGGTGACCCAAAGTCAAAACTTGCGCCAACAAGCCGAGCAGTTAGCCGCGCAAGTTCAAGCCGCCCAGCACAAAGTCGATGACACCAAAGCCCAAGTGCAACAACAAGCCCTTGAACTCGCAGGCATCAAAGCCCAAGTTCAAGCGGCGCAACAAGCACTCAAAACTCCCGAGCTCAACTTAGAAGCTGTGGTCGCCAAGCAAAATGCGTTAAAGCAGCAACTTTCAGTTTATGAACAAGCCACTGCTGACAACGCCGAAGCTTTACAACAAGCCAACCAAGCTTTGACGCGCTTGACCACCAGTATTGCCGATCACAACGCGCAACTTGAAAGCGTCCAAACGACGCTAAATGCGGCGCAAGGCAAACTCGACGCGGCGATGCAAGCGCACGGACAATGTGACGCGCAAACGTTTGCGCAACTGCTGGCTGCAAGTGATGAGATCCCTGAGTTGCAACAGCAGCTCTCAGCGGCAAAAACCAAACGCGCCCAACAACTTGCCTTAAAAGCGTCTGCAGAAGCGCAAATCGGCGATCAGCCTGAACCTGACTTGCCGGCCTTGACCACCGCGCGCCATGACACAGAATTGGCCAACACTCAAGCGGCGCAACAAACCGCCGCTGCGCAACACGCTTTGACGCAAGCCCAAGCGCTGGTGACGACGATCCAACAAGAATATCACGACAATCAAGCAGCGCTGGCAGAAAATATTGCCTTGCAAAACTTAGCTGCAGTGGTCAATGGCAACAATGCCCAACGGTTATCACTGGAGCGTTACGTTTTGCGGACCTACTTGCAACAAGTGCTAGTGGTGGCCAATAAGCGTTTGGAAGGTTTATCGGATGGCCGCTACCAATTGACCTTGCATCAAGAACCAGGCAGTTATAAGAATGACTCTGGTTTGGAAATCGATGTGTATGATGATCAAGTCGGCGAAACCCGCTCAGTGCACACCTTGTCTGGTGGGGAATCGTTTATCGCCGCATTAGCGTTGGCATTGGCCTTATGTGAAGTGATCCAAGAACAAGCCGGCGGGGTCTCCATTGATGCCTTGTTTATTGATGAAGGCTTTGGTTCACTGGATCAAAGCTCTTTGGATACTGCCCTTGAAGCGTTGGAATCCATTGAAGGGCAATCACGCATGATCGGCATCATTTCCCATGTGGAATCGCTGCAAACCGGCATCCCCGATCAACTGCGAGTCAAGCCAACAGGGGCTGGGGACAGTCATATCGATGTGGTGCATTTAGGCAAATAAGCCCCATGAGCCAAAGGCAGCTAGCAACTTAAGCAAAACGTAGGATGTGGTTTGAAAACCCTTTACCAATAAGGCTTATCGCCGGCTTTTAGGCGCAGATGCTAGGGTTTTGTGAGCTTGGGTTAGCAATCAATGCTTACCTTTGCTAACGATTCGTGGTATAACAAGAGTGTCGAGAGAGAGCCAACAACCCCCTCAACTCTAATTCTGATGAATAAGAGGCGAGAATCATGGCAAAACTCAGTAAAGCAGAACGTAAGGAATTGATCCAAGAAGCTGAAAAGGAACGTTCCGAACATCCAGTTAAGAAAACCGAGTCCGGATTTGCTACAATCGACCACGAAGCCGAGAAGCTCGAAAATGAGAAGTAGTATCCAGATCGTATTAACACGAAGACCCAATCAAGCAATCGCTTGATCGGGTCTTTTTTTAGATCCAGCTGATCAGGTGATGGATCAAGCCACTATCCCAAAACACATAACAACCAATGGCCACATAGATCACTTTCATTAAACGCTCGCCGAAGCGATCCAACACGCGGGTGACTGCCGGCAAGTCCGCCAGTGCTTTGATCAACCATACGATCATCACCGTCAAGGCACTGATAAATATCAATGTGAGCCCGAATTGTGTCCATGATTCGCCAGCCAATACCGGCAAAAAAATCGCCAAGTTACATCCGGCACAAACCGATAAGTACGTGATGAATACCGTGATCACCGGCGCATGGACACTGGAATTTTGGTCAGCTTCGTCGTCGTCATCATGCAAAGCCATGTAGATCGGTAGCAGCCCTAAAAGGCCTAATGCCCATTCTGGCAAAAAAGTCGCTAATGTTTTGCCTACGAGAAAACTGGCACTCATCAACACCAAGATCCCGCACCAATACCCTAATAACACTTGGCTGAAGCGATATTGCTTGAGCAGAAATAACAAAATAAAGAAAAAATCCAAATTCACGCTGAAAAACGTCAACGCCAATACCCAATAAGTCATGCGATCCCTACTTTCATGAAGGCTAGTATAAGCGCCGACTGTCGGGAATTCAATCACGCTTCAGGGTTTTTGAAAGATTCTAATGAGAAGTCGTCAAGGATGCTATTCGCATTGGTGAATATTAGGTATGATAAAGCTAACACCAATGGAGGAGTGAATGAATGTTTAATGTATTTATGATCCTGCTGATCGGCGGATTCTTTGCGGCGCTGTATTTTGGCGGGCGCTTGGGGATCGCTTGGTTCAACAAGCAAACACGGCAACATTTTGGTCGCAATGGCTTGATCAGCCTAGGGGTATTGGTGATCAGCTTGATCGGCATGGTGATGACAGCGCCGGCAACGGACTTGACCCCAGCGCAAGCCGCCAGCAAGATCCAACACGCGTTGCAATTGGATCAAACTCTGGATGCCAAAGCTGCCGCCGCTGACAAACGGCATGCCAAGTTAGCCAAGCAACAGCGCTTATTGTTAGCCCAAGTCAAAAAAGCCGACGCCGCTAAAACCAAAGCGCAAAGCCAACGCGACGCCACTAGCAGTTCGATCGCCACTGCAGAATCTAAACAAGCACAATCCGAAAGTCTTGCCGCTTCGTCAAGCTCAGCCAAAGCGTCGTCGCAAGCGGCTGAAGCCAGTCAGCAAGCAGCCAGTGCGTCAAGTCAAGCCGCGGTTGCCTCAAGCCAAGCGGCTAGTCAAGCAGCAGCTACTCAAGCCGCCGCGGCGGCAAACCATCCAGCCCCAGTGAATCGTGGCGATATGAACACCGGCAATGCGCAAAAAATCGTCGGCAATGTGAATTCCCATATTTATCACGTGCCTGGTCAAGCTGGTTACCAAATGAATTCAAGTAATGCGGTTTATTTTGACACCGAGCAACAAGCTATCGCTGCTGGTTACCGCAAATCCAAGCGTTAAGGGGAGCTCATGAAAAAATTACTTACTGCATTATTAATGACTGTTGCGGTGTTGACGGGCTGCGGCCAAAAAACTGCCAGTGACGCGCAAGTCAGCTCGATCAGTCATTTGACCAAGCTCAACCGTTCGCAGTCGCGCGTCGTCGCCACCAAAAGTGCCGCCAACGCCAGCTTAGAAAAAGAGATCTCGAGCTTACAAAAACGGCTTTCTCGCGATCACAACCAAGCCAAAGATGCCTCAGAAGATGAGTCTGAATTAAAAGCGTCTGCTGCTAAAGTCAATTCTGAAGTTGCCGCCAAGTCGGCTTCTGAAGCCAAACACGCTGCTGCCACTGCCCAAGCTCAAGCAGCTCAAGCGCAAGAGAATTTGGCCAACCGCAATTATGCGGGCCAACAAGAAATCGTCATCAATGGGGATGATCCTGGTTTTTCCGCTGCCGACTTGGCGACTGCTAATGGCGCTTGGGAGCGTTACACTGATTTGGATAATTTGAATCGCGCCGTTGATGCCAACGCCTTATTGAATCAAAGTTTGATGCCTACGCAAAAGCGCGAAGGCTTAACATGGGATCCAACTGGCTGGCACAACCGGCGCACGGCTCATGGCTGGTTGTACAATCGCAGTCATTTGATCGGCTTTCAGTTAAGTGGGGAAAACAATAACCCCAAAAACTTGATCACTGGCACCATGTCGCTGAACAACCCTTTGATGTTGGCACATGAAATGGATATTGCCACTTATTTGAAAGCTTCTAGCAGCCATTTTGTCCGCTATGAAGTCAAGCCATGGTATCGCGGCAATGAGTTGGTTGCCCGTGGGGTGCAAATGCGGGCAAAAAGTATCGGCGATAATTCGATCCATTTCAACGTGTACATTTTTAACGTGGAATCAGGCTATCGTATCGATTATGCCACTGGCACCAGCACCACCAATTGAGCGTTTCAACGCCTGGAAAATTTCAGGCGTTTTTATTTGGCATTAAACTGATCGCCAATGCCATCATGGCTTCGCCGTTCATGGTCCCATAGTCGTGATTGGGCATCACTGTCATCGGCAAGTCGAAGCCTTCTGCGGCAGATTCGATTTGGCTTAACATAAAGCGGATCTGCGGGCCGATCAGCAACACGTCCGGCGCTTCTTTCAACAAGCGATTGCGAATATCTGCAGCCGGCCGCGCCACAATGACATCTTGGCGGCCTAATGCTGTTGAAGCTTGTTGCATGTGTTTGGCCAGGATCGACGTGGACATGCCACCTGCACACATTAATAAAATTTTAGCCACTGAAGTCACCTTCTTTATGCACGTATTGTAGCGCAAAATCAGTTCGTCAGTAATCGCTTACTTTTGCTGGACGTTTTTGCTTACGGTTGCAAAGTATCTCTGGGTTTCGTAGGATGAAGTTATGTGGAATAAAGACAAAATTCAAGCGTTTCGCCAAACGCTACTAAGCTGGTACGACCAAAACAAGCGCGACTTACCATGGCGCCAAGACCATGACCCTTATCATGTGATGGTGTCTGAGATCATGTTGCAACAAACCCAAGTCAATACGGTGATCCCGTATTATCACCGCTTCATGGCAGCATTTCCGACGGTGCAAGCACTAGCGGATGCCCCTCAAGCGTCAGTCTTGAAAGCTTGGGAAGGATTGGGGTATTATTCACGCGCCCGCAACTTGCAAAAAGCTGCCCAGCAAATCGTGAGCGTTCATGCAGGGGCTTGGCCGCAAAGTGTCGCTGAGTTGACCAAGCTTGCTGGCATCGGCCCTTATACTGCTGGCGCTATTGCCAGCATTGCGTTCAACCAAGTAGAGCCGGCGATCGACGGCAATGCGTTTCGCGTGTTTGCGCGGTTATTTTGTATCGACGCGGATATCGCGCAACCCAAGACCCGCAAAATTTTTGATCAAGTGATCCGCCAAGTGATCGATCCCGATCGACCAGGGGATTTCAATCAAGCGATCATGGATCTGGGATCGTCATACATGAGTGCCAAAGATCCTGACGCCAAGCATTCGCCAGTGGCGGCATTTGATGAATCACTACAAACTGGGCGAGTGTTAGATTTTCCGGTGAAAACCAAGAAAAAGCCGCCAGTGGTGGTGCCTTATGCGGCGTTAGTGGTAAAAAGTCCGGCTGGTTACTTATTTGTACAACGGCCACAAACAGGGATGCTGGCGAATTTGTGGATGTTTCCTTTAGTTGAGGCGGATAATGCCGCTGCAGCTAGTGTGCAATTCCAACAACTCAGCGGCGTGAAGCTGACATTCACCGATCCACAGTTGCCGATGGTGAAACATACCTTCACCCATCGCCAATGGCAAATGACGTTGTTTGTGGCCACTGGTGATGAATTTGCCGTGTCTGCCTTGAATGGCCGTTGGGTGCCACGCCAAGAGATCTCAACCTTGGCGATTCCGACGGTGCAAAAGAAATTATTGAAAGAGGCCTTAAACTGATGAAAACTTTGATCGTGGTGGCACATCCGAAAATCGATGATTCCAGTTCGCAAGCTTTTTTCAAAGCCGGGGCGAAACTGGTGGCAGATGCAACTTGGCATCCTTTAGTGGCGCCTTTTGATGTGCAAGCAGAACGCGCGTTATTGACGCAAGCTGATCGCATCATTTTGCAGTTTCCTTTGTATTGGTATCAAGCCCCAAGCACTTTGCCGAAATGGTTGAATGAAGTGTGGTCAGTGGATTTTGCCAACCAACTTAAGCATAAACAATTGGCAGCAGTGGTGACCCTTGGCCGGCAGTTACACGACTATCAGCCAGGCGCAGCAGTGGGCGTAACGCTGTCTGACTTGTTGTCGCCTTATGTTGCGTTAGCCAACACTTGCGACATGACGTGGGTGCCGCCATTAGTGGTCGCGCAGTTTGCGCGCATGTCGGAAGCGGCGCGGCAAAGTTTGTTGATCCGCTATCAACAATTCTTGAGCCTGCCAGATACCCATTTTTCAACGCTGAGTCAGTGGTGGCTTGAGGCGTTGGCCAAACGCCCAGAAGCGACGCAACTGGCAGAAACGCTGCAACAGCGACAAGCTCATCTTGAAAGTTTGCGTGCTAGCGTCAAGGAGGCACAACGCGATGAATGAAAGTGAATGGTTGTTAGCAGAAGCCAAGCGTTTGGCAACAGACAGTCAAACCTATGAAGATGTCGCATTTTACACGCAACTGGCGCAATTTATCCAAGAACAAGACCAGCGCATTGAACAAGCGCAAGGTGAACTTGATGGAATCTTATGGGATCACGAAGGCTGGTAAGAAGTTCAGCCATTAGACCGAGGCATAAACGCCATGATTTGGTAAGATGAAGGTAACAAGTTCAAAAGGAGTTCGATTATGGTAGCGAAAATCAACCAATTATTTGCTTCAACGTTAGCCCGTACGATTGTCTTAGCAGTGGTCGGGCTATGGTTTTTGATCCTACCGTCAACGGTGTATACCGTGGTTAAATGGGTGATCGTTGCGGCTTTGTTGGCAGCGGCGATCCCAGACTTGTTCAATGGCCTCAAGCAACGCCGCGCCACTGGCATCGGTGGCTGGGCGCTGACTCGCGGCGTCACTTTGCTGATCGCCGCATTGTTAGTGGCGGTATTGTTGAAACCAGTGATCAGTATGCTACCAGCATTGATCGGCATCTTGGTGATCTTGTTTGGGATCAATAAAGTCACCACGGCTAAGAAAGATCAACGCTTCATCAATGTATCGCCAATTCCGCAGATCATTTATGGGGTGGTCATCATCATCGCCGGTGCCGTGTTGTTGCTCAACCCGTTTCATGCCGTATTGGTATTGTTTCAAGCCACTGGTGCGTTGATGTTAGTGATGGCCGTGATGGAAGTCGTCACTGCCATCCGCGCCAAGCACAATTAACTTAAATATCGTCAGTTTCAAAAGGCCAAGCGCTTGTCTTGGCCTTTTTTTCTGTCGTGGCGATGGTGATGTTTCGACCTTCTAGCCAACAAAATAGGCACTTTTTCAACCGAACGTTGAAAAAGTGCCTACTGCGCCAATTTAGGTGCCTTAGTTTACGTCTGTGAAGTGTGACGGTGAAGTCATTTAAGGTCACACGTTGTCATGCCCGTGGGCACTCCTTCGGCCACAGCTCAAATTCACTGTGGGTAAAGCATGGTGCAGGTGGATCCCGGGTTTTGCACAATCCGACGCATCACAGGGACCGGTCATGGCCAAACTTGAGGAGTCATTGGACGAAACCGCGCGACAGTGGTCTCAATGCTCAACTTGTGTTGGTCGATCGATACATGCGATGGGTCGCTTCTGTGACTCACTTTTTGCCGGAGTTACATCTGACTAGTTTCTTCGGTACGCCAGCGCTCTTAAGGCCCACGGAAATCATATCACCACGCTACGGCCCCATGGTGACTTTGCTGCCACAAAGCTTGTGCGATGTACCTAACCGCCTTGCTTTGCTTCGTGCTTTTCCTCAACAAAAGGTACCTACTCTTACGTTTGCTTTTGTTGAGAAGTGCAGTATAGCACCTTAGTTTTGAAAATGCAAGCGCTTTTTTAAAATAGTCAAGATACCGACCAAAAAAGCGGGTCTAAAATTTTTGGTGTTGAAGAGTACTTCAACGCTGGAAGTTTTAGGCCTTTTTAGATAACACAAAAACACCTACTCCCTCCAGTGTTATGCTTTAAGCGACCAAACCAAAAGATAAACGAG